>CAYTJW010000137.1:0-10158 GCA_964438135.1 uncultured Thermoanaerobaculia bacterium | reverse complement strand
GACCCTCCGCCGCGCCCTCCCCGCGGCCTTCCTCGGCACCTTCCTCGGCATGCTGGCGATGATGGCCGGGGTGGCGCTGGCGCCGGCCTCGGTGGCGGGGGTGCTGCTGGCGACGACCCCCGTGTTCAGCCTGCTGCTGGACGCGGCCGTGAGCCGGCGTCTGCCGACCCTGGCCGGGGTCGCCGGCACCCTCCTCGCCGTCGCCGGCGTCGGGCTGCTGGTGACCGGGTGAGGGAGCCCGGCAGGGCGGCCGCGGGCGGTTCCCCGCTCTGCCGCCCGGAGCCGGGTGGTGGGCGCGACGGCGACGGGGTGCGGCGGCCCTCCCCCCGGCCGCTCCTGCCCGACCCCTACCTCACCTGGTCGATCCCGGAGGTGAGGTCGGCCAGCCGCGCCAGGGTGGCCTCGGCCTCGGGCGTCACCCGGTCGAAGCGCCAGGTCCAGGCCATCGGCCCGTCCTGGTTCTGGAGCGCCGTCCGCTCGACGTCGGTCAGGCCGAGCAGCAGGTCCTCCAGCCGCTGCTCCAGCGGCCCGTCGAGACCCTGGCGCACCGCGACCAGCGCCCGCGGCACGGCCACGGTGCGGTCGAGCGCCACGAGCTGGTCCCGCAGCTGCTGGGGCAGGGCGTCGAGCTCCTGGTTGGAGGTGGCCGCCGCCGGCAGCAGGCCGCTCGTCACCGCCTCGAACTCGTTCTGCTCGGAGCCGGCCAGGAACAGGCCGACCTCGTCGGCCGCCATGGTCTCGTTGACCAGGATCACCTGGCGCACCTTGAAGCCGCGCTCGACCAGGTGGGCGGCCGGGAGCAGGTAGCCGGAGGTCGAGGTCGGGTCCTTGAGGCCGATGACCTTGCCGCGGAGCTGGTCGAGGCTGGCGATGGCCGAGCCCTGACGGGCGAAGAACACGGTCCAGTAGTCCGCCTGCTCGTCCACCCACCGGCGCAGGACGATCCTCGAGCCGGTGGCCTCCCGGACGCGCAGGATCGGCACCGGGCTCGACAGCTGCACGTCGACCACGCCGCTCTGGACCATCCGCACCATCTCCGGGATGTCCCGGGCCACCGCGACGTCGCCGCGGGTGACGCCGTGGTCCCTGAGCTTGGCGGCCAGGTAGTCGGCCAGCGGCTTCATCCGCCTGGCCCGGCCGGCCGGGTCGCCGGGGTCGACGTCACCCAGGGTGAGGACCGAGTCGTCGGCGACCGCAGCCGGCGCCGGCGTCGCCGAGGCCGCCGCTGGCGGCGCCTCCCTCCTGCCACAGCCCGCCGCCGCCAGGGCGCACGCCGCCAGCACCACCACGCTCCACCGTGCGAGTCGACGCCTCATCTCCACCTCCCGCCCGGCCGGGAGCCGCGCTGCCGGTGGCGGGCAGCCCCGCGAGCCGTGGTCTGGACCTCTGACCCCAGTGTAGCCGCTCTCCCACGGCACGTCGAGGCTCGACCCCGCGCCAGGGTCCCTCGTCCCGGTCCCACCCCGACCCGTGCAGTCCGCTGGTCCTGTCACGCCCGACCCCCCTCCGGCCGCCGCGCCGGGCGGGCCGGGGAAGCGGACCGCTGCACGCCGACAGCTGCGGGCTGCTACCCCAGCGCCGCCACCGCCGCGGCCACCCGGGCCAGCTCCGCCTCCAGCTCCTCGAGCCGCGCCCGGGCCGCGGCCACCACCTCGGCCGGGGCCTTGGCGACGAAGCCGGGGTTGGCGAGACGGGCGCGCGAGGAGCGGATCTGGCCCTCCAGCTCCGCCTGCTGCTTCTCCAGGCGGGCCCGCTCCTTGACCGGGTCGAGCAGCCCCGTGACCACCACCTCGAGCTCGCCGACCACCCGCGTGGCGGCGGTCGCCGGTCGCTCGACCTCGGTCGCGATCTCGAGCTCCGACAGCCCGGCCAGGCCGACGATGTGGCCACGCTGCTCGGCCAGGTGCCCGAGCTGCCCGGCCGGCGCCTTGATGCGGGCCGCGAGCGTCGCCCGGGGCGGGACGTTGTACTTGTTGCGCAGGTTGCGGATCTCGCGCACCACGTCCTGCGCCAGCGCCACCTCGACCTCGAGCTCCGGGTCGACCCAGCCGGTCTCGGCCTCCGGCCAGGGGGCGGTGATGAGCAGCTCGGAGCCCGCGAGCGGCCGGTCGAGGCCCCGCACCGGCGCCTGCTCGCCGAGCCTCTGCCACAGCGTCTCGGTGATGAAGGGCACGAAGGGGTGGAGCAGGCGCAGCACCTGGTCGAGGGCCAGCGCCAGCACCTGGCGGGCGACCGGCGCCCGCGCCTCGTCCCTGAGGCGGGGCTTGACCATCTCCAGGTACCAGTCGCACAGGTCGCCCCAGAAGAAGTCGCGGGCGACGCCGATGGCGGCCGAGGGGTTGTACTCCTCGAGGCTGCGGCTGACGTCGGCGACGGCGCGGGCGAGGCGGGACAGGATCCAGCGGTCCTCGTGCCCCAGCTCGCCCCAGGCGAGCGGCGCCCACTGCCGCTGCTCGCCGAGGTTCATGAGCGTGAAGCGGGCGGCGTTCCACAGCTTGGTGCAGAAGTTGCGGCCGACGTCGAAGCGCTCCGAGATGATGGTCGCCGCCGGCAGGTCCGCCATGGTGCCGAGGACGTCGAACTCCTGGCCGCACTCCGGGCAGAGGAAGGTGAAGACGGTGCGGCCGTGCTTCGCCTCGGCCAGCTCGACCGTCTCGGCGCGGTGGGTGGCCGCGTCGTAGGCCGGGCAGATCGCCTGCACCGGCAGGCGGATGTCCTGGGTGCCGGTCTGCATGTCGCACAGCACGTAGCGCATGGCGTCGGCGCCGTAGCGCTGGATGATGTCGGCCGGGTCGATGCCGTTGCCCTTGGACTTCGACATCGTCTCGCCCTTGCCGTCGAGGATCTTGGCGTGGATGAAGCTGTCGGTGAAGGGCACGTCGCCCTGGGTGTAGAGGCCCATCACCAGCATCCGCGCCACCCACAGGGTGATGATGTCGCGGCTGGTCACCAGGCAGGAGCCGGGGTAGTAGGTGGCGAGCGAGTCGGGGTGGCCGCCGGCCGGGCCCAGGGGCCGCTGGCCGGGGCCGACGCGGGCCGCCGCCGGGTCGGGCCAGCCGAGGGTCGAGAAGGGCCACAGCGCGCTCGAGAACCAGGTGTCGAGCACGTCCGGGTCCTGGGTCAGGCCGAGCGCGGCCAGGCCGGCCGCGTAGCGCCCCTCGGCCGCCTCGTCGGCCAGGCAGACCTGCACCTCGAACGGACCGGCCGCCCCCGAGCGCGCCAGCGCCAGCCCGTCGTCGAGGGGGCGCGGCTCGCCGCTCGCGTCGGCGACGACGGCGCTCAGGCCCTCCCCTGCCGGGAGCTCGACGAGCAGCGCCTCGAGCTCGGCGGCGCTCGCCGCCTGGGCGTACCAGACCGGGATGCGGTGCCCCCACCACAGCTGCCGGCTGACGCACCAGTCCCGCTTCTCGGCCAGCCAGCTGGCGTAGGTCGCGCGGTAGCGGTCGCCGTCGGGGTGGAACTCGAGCCGCCGCCCGGTCGGCGACCGCCACGAGTCGGCGACCGCGTCGATGGCGGCCTGGGCCAGCCCGGGGGCGCGGACCTCGTTGGCGGTGCCGCGGCCGCAGACGATGCCACCCGGCACGTCCCCCATGCGCACGAACCACTGCTTGGACAGGAACGGCTCGATCGGCGTCTTGGAGCGGTCGGAGTGGCCGATGTCGACGACGTGCGGCTCGACCGACTCGAGCAGCCCGCGCGCCTCGAGGTCGGCCACCACCCGCTCGCGGGCCGCGAACCGGTCGAGTCCCGCGTAGGGGCCGGCGCTCGCGGCGAGGGTGCCGTCGGCGTTCAGGATGTTGACCGCGCCGATCTCCGGGTGGCGCTGCCAGACCTCGTAGTCGTTGGGGTCGTGGGCCGGGGTGATCTTGACGCAGCCGGAGCCGAGCTCCGGCCTGGCCCACTCGTCGAGGATCAGCGGGATGGGGCGGTCGACGAGCGGCAGCATCACCGTTCGGCCGGCGCGCGCCATCGCCGCCAGGCGCTCGAGCAGGGGGAGGTGGGAGGCCCGGCGCGCCTCGAGGGCGAGGATCTCGGCCTCGAGGTCGCCCCGCTCCTTGGCCGGCGCCCGCTCCAGCCGCTCCGCCAGCGTGGCGAGTCGGGCCGCGATCGCCGCCGCCGGGTCCGGGTGGCAGGCGACCGCGGTGTCGCCGAGCATGGTCTCCGGGCGGGTGGTGGCGACCGTGACGTGGGTCGGCTCGCCCGGCTGGGGGTCCACCACGGGATAGCGGAGGTGCCAGAACGAGCCCTGCACCTCCACGTGCAGGATCTCGTCGTCCGACACCGCGGTCTGCAGGTGGCAGTCCCAGTTGACCAGGCGGTAGCCGCGGTAGATCAGGCGGTCCGAGAACAGCATGGCGAAGGCGTGGCGGACCGCGGCGGTGCACACCGGGTCCATGGTGAAGCGCTCGCGGTCCCAGTCGCACGAGCACCCCATCTGCTGCTGCTGGCGGACGATGCGCTGCTGGTACTGGTCCTTCCACTGCCAGATCCGCGCCACCAGGGCGTCGCGGCCGAGGTCGTGGCGGGTCTTGCCCTCGAGCTCCAGCAGCCGCTTCTCGACCACCGCCTGGGTGGCGATGCCGGCGTGGTCCGTGCCCGGCTGCCAGAGGGTGTTGTCGCCCCGCATCCGGTGCCAGCGGATGAGCAGGTCCTGCATCACGTTGTCCATGGCGTGCCCCATGTGCAGGGCGCCGGTGACGTTCGGCAGGGGCATCATGATGACGTAGCGCCGGTCGCGGTCGTCGGGGACCGCGGCAAAGGCGCCGGCCTCGAGCCAGCGCCGGTAGATGGCGGGCTCGGCGGCGTTGAAGTCGTAGCGGGTCGGCAGCTCGTTGGGCTCGTTCACCATCGCTCGTCCTCGCGCTCCCAGGTGGAGCGCGCGGATTATAGCCGGCCCGGCCTCTCGAGCGCCGTGCGCGGGCGGCGGGGAACACACCCGGCCGCGGCACGGTTGACCTGACGTGGCCTCGGATGCGGTGACGCCCTCGCCCGGCCGACGCCCGCGGTCGGGTCTCCTGCTCGCGGTCCTGGACGGCATCGCCGAGGGGGTGGTGGTCAGCGACCCGGGCGGGCGCGTCGTCCTCGCCAACCGCGCCGCGCGGCAGATGCTGGGCGAGGTCCCGGACGGCCTCGAGCCGAGCGGTTGGGCGCACGCCTTCGGGCTGTACTCGCCCGGCAGCGACGACCACGCGCCGGTCGGCGAGCTGCCGCTCGAGCGCGCCCTGCGCGGCCAGCCGGCGCCGCCGATCGAGGTCTTCATCCGCAACCCGCTCAGGCCCGGCGGCGGCTGGCTCGAGCTCTCCGGCGTGCCGCTCGGCAACGGCCACGGCGGCGGGGCGGCGGTGGTGATCCGCGACGTCACGGCCGGCAGGCAGCGCGACGAGCTGTCGAGGCGCCTGGCCAGCGCCATCGAGCAGACCGCGGACGGCGTCTTCATCACCGACCGCGACGGCGTCATCGAGTACGTCAACCCGGCGTTCGAGCAGATCACCGGCTTCTCGCGCCAGGAGGCGGTCGGCCAGACTCCCCGCCTGCTGCGCTCCGGCAACCAGGGCCCGGAGTACTACGCCAGGCTCTGGAGCACCATCCTCGCCGGCCGCGTCTTCAAGGGCACGACGGTCAACCGGACCAAGGGCGGGGAGCTGTTCTGGGCCGAGCAGACCATCACGCCGATGACCGACGGCTCGAGCCGCCGGGTCAGCCACTTCGTGTCGGTGCTGCGGGACATGACCGAGCGCATGCGGCTCGAGGAGCGCGAGCTGGAGATGCGCCTGGCGGCGGCCGTCCAGCGGCGCCTGTTCCCGAGCCGGGCGCCGCGCGTGCCCGGCTACGACCTGGCCGGGACGTCCGCCCCGGCCCTCGCCACCGGCGGCGACTACTTCGACTTCCTGCCCCGGCCCGACGGCTCGCTGGCGCTGGTGGTCGCCGACGTCTGCGGTCACGGCGTCGGGCCGGCCCTGATCATGGCCGAGACCCGAGCCTGCCTGCAGGCGCTGGCCCGGGCCGGCAAGTCGGTCGAGGAGATCCTCCGCGAGGTCAACACCACCCTCCTCGCCGACCTCGACGACGACCTGTTCGTGACCCTGCTGCTGGTCGTCCTCGACCCGGCCTCGGGCTCGGTCACCTGGGCCAGCGCCGGCCACCCGTCCGCCTTCGTCGTCGACGCCGAGGGGCGGGTCCTGACCGAGCTGTCCAGCACCGGCCGGCCGTTGGGGCTGTTCCCGAGCACCCGGCCGGCGACCTCCCGGGCGGCCGCCCTCGCCCCCGGCGACCTGCTCCTGCTGCTGACCGACGGGCTGGCCGAGACCACCTCGCCGGATGGTCGCGACCTGGGCGCCGCCGCGGTTCTCGACGTGGTGCGCGCCCACCGCGCACAACCGGCGCAGGTAATCGTCGAGCGGGTGCTGGCGGCGGCGGCCGCGTTCCGCTGCCAGCAGCCGCAGGAGGACGACCTCACCCTGGTGGTGTGCCGCCGCCTTCCCGCCGGCGCCACGACCGGCGGCGAGACCGGCCCGTGAGCCCCCCCCATTGTGGTCGGAGCCGCCGCCGGCTACACTCGCCGCCGCCCGGGGCCGCACCCCGCCCCGTCGTTGCACCCTGACGCCCCGCCGCAGGGAGATTGGAAAACCATGCGAGCCCGTCGTGACCGGTGCGCCGTCCTCGTCCCCCTCCTCACCCTCCTCACCCTCCTCCCCCTCGCCCCCACCCTCGCCGCCGAGGGCCCGGCCGGGCCACGCCTGAAGCCGGCGCCGCCCGAGGCCTGCGCCCTGCTCGACGACCCGGCCAAGCGGCCGCTCATGGACGGCCTGCTGCTCTACCTGCTGCGCGCCTGCGGCCGCGAGCACGAGCTCGGGACCGTGCGGCAGGAGCCGGCGGTGGACCTGTCGGCGGAAGCAGGGACCGACGTCCCGGTCAACGACCCGGCGGTCGACACCACCGCCTCCTCCCACACCCAGAGCGAGACCTCGCTCGCGGTCAACGAGGTCACCGGCACGATCTGCTCCGGCTACAACGACTCGCACGACTACTTCGCCGGCACCGGCGGCTTCTCCGGCTTCAGCCGCTCGACCGACGGCGGCGCCACCTTCTCGGACCGCGGCTCGATCGGCTCCTCCTCGGGCGGCGACCCGGCGGTGGTGTGGCGCAAGGCCGACGGCCACTTCTACTACGCCTCGCTCACCAACGGCCCGCTCGGCCTGTGGAAGTCGACCGACGACTGCCAGACCTTCGCCTGGGTGACCCAGATCACCAACGGGTACGACGACAAGGAGCTGATGGCGGTCGACAACAACGACGGGAGCCCGTACTACGGGCGCCTCTACGTGGCCTGGACCGACTTCACCTCCACCCAGTCCATCAAGGTCACCAGGTCGACCGACGCCGGCCTCACCTGGTCGGCGGGCGTGGTGCTGTCGACCGCCTCCGGCTGCCAGGGCGCCTGGCCCGTGGTCGCCCCGGACGGCACCGTCTACGTCGGCTGGGCCTCGGGCCTCTTCACCGGCACCATGAGCGTCGACGTCTCCCGCTCGACCGACGGCGGCGCGACCTGGACCGCCATGGCCAGCCCGGCCTCGACCAAGGTCGAGCCGCAGGACACGGCCGCCTCGAGCAACTGCGGCCGCCCCTCGCTCAAGGGCAACATCCGCTACCTGCCGTCGCCCCAGCTCGCGGTCGGGCCAGACGGCTTCCTGCACGCGGTCTACAGCTACGACCCGGACGGCGCCTCGACCGGCGACACGGTCGACGTCTTCTACCGCCGCTCGACCAACGGCGGTGCCTCCTGGCTGCCCGAGGTCCGCCTCAACGACGACTCGACCACCACCGACCAGTTCTACCCCACCCTGAGCGTCGGCTCATCCAACGTCGTCTCCGCCGCCTGGTACGACCGCCGCCACGACCCCGCCAACCTGCTGGTCGACTACTACCAGCGCTTCTCCTTCGACGGCGGCGCCACCTGGGGGGCGAGCACCCGCCTGTCCGACGTGTCGACGCCGATCTTCCTCGACAACGCACTGGCCACCTGCTACCACGGCGACTACGACACCCAGGTGCAGACCGCAACGCACGTCCTTGTCCAGTGGTCCGACGACCGCAACCTGCAGGGCGGCCACAACGACCCCGACGTGTTCCTCGACACCCAGGCGGTGAGCACCGATTTCCTGGTCGCGGCCAGCCCCGCCCGGCGCAGCGTGTGCGCGCCGGCGGACGCGGTCTACGACCTCGACGTGATGCAGTTCCTGGGCTTCGACGAGCCGGTCACCCTGGCCGTCACCGGCGTTCCCGGCGCCGCCACCAGCGCCTTCTCGGCCAACCCCGTGACCCCACCCGGGGCCAGCCAGCTCACCATCGGCAACACCGCCGCCCTGGCCGCCGGCAGCTACGGCATGGCCGTGGTCGGCACCTCCACCCCGAGCGGCTTCACCCACACCGCCGACCTGGTCCTCGACCTGTACACCGCCCCGGCCGGCGTGGTCGCCCTCTCCGCGCCGGCGGACGGTGCCACCAGCGTGCCGCTCCGACCGACCTTCACCTGGGCCGCCGCCGACCAGGCCGCCACCTACGACCTCGAGGTGGCGACCGACGCCGGCTTCGCCGCCGTGGTCCTGGCCGCGCCCGGCCTCACCGGCACCTCCCACACCGCGAACCAGGACCTGCCCAGCAACGCCGTCCTCTTCTGGCGGGTGCGAGCCGCGAACGTCTGCGGCACGGGCGCCCACTCGCCGGTCTTCGACTTCGCCACCGTCGCCCTGCCCGGCGACTGCGGCATGGGCACCGTGCCCCAGCTGCACTACGACTACGGCTTCGAGGCCGGGGCCTCGGGTTGGGCGCTCGGCTCGGGCGGCAGCGGCAACACCTGGGCCCTGTCCGGGGCCCGGGTCCACACCGGCGCCTCCTCCTACCACGCCACCGACCCGGACAGCACCTCCGACCAGCGCCTGGTGTCGCCGGCCATCGTCCTGCCCGCGGGCGGCGGCGCCCTGACCCTGCAGTTCTGGAACTGGCAGGAGATGGAGTCCTACAGCACCGGCTGCTGGGACGGCGGCGTGGTCGAGATCTCGACCAACGGCGGCGGCACCTGGACCCACCTGCCGACCACGGTCATGCTCACCGACCCCTACGACGGCCAGGTGTCCGGCCTCTCCGGCCTCGACGGCTGGTGCGGCGACCCGCAGGACTGGCTGCGCTCGGTAGTCGACCTCAGCGCCTACGCCGGCCAGACGGCACAGCTCCGCTTCCGCCTCGGCTCGGACGGCTCGGTCGACCGCGAGGGCTGGTACCTGGACGACGTCACGGTCCAGTCCTGCGTCTCGGCCAACCTGCCGCTCTTCGCCGACGGCTTCGAGGACGGCACCGCCGACGCCTGGTTCAACGTCGTGCCCTGAGCCCGACCGGGGCCGGGCCGGCCCGGCGGGGGCCCGTCACCCCGGCCGGGCGCGGCCGCGGTGGAGGCCGGCCGCCCGGCCGACCTCGACCCACCGCAGGCAGGCGGCGCGGAGGCGCGACTGGACCCGCAGCCGCCGCGTCACGGCAGCCGGGGACAGGTCGACCTTGGTGGATAGGCGCCGCGAGCGCTCGAGGTCACTGGCCGCCGCCAGCGCCGTGAGACGCGCCGTCACCGCCGCGGGGTCGAGGCAGACGGGCCTCACCGGTCGAGCTCCTCCAGCCGCCGGATGTCGGCCAGATCCTGGTCGCGCCCCGCCCACGCCTTCATGCGGACGAGACCGGATCTGGACACGACCCACACCGGTCCGAAGTCGGTCTCGACCCGGATCCGGTCCTCCCAGATCGGCGCCAGGTTCTGGTCGACGACCAGGAGGTCGAGAGTCAGCAGGTCCGCGCCCTCGGCCTTGGACACCCGCCGCACCTCCATGCCGTCGTCGAACCGCATCGGCAGCGCGGCGAGGTCGAAGCCCAGCCGTCGAGCGACGGCCAGGACCTGCTCGACGGCCACGGGCGGGACCAGCAGGTCGACGTCGGTCGTCGCCCGCGGCGCCCCGTGGATCGCCAGCGCCACCGCCCCGGCGAGGGCGTACTCGGCCCCCACGCCCTCGAGCGCGACCAGCAGCGCCCGCGCCTCGTCGAAGAAGTCCACCGGCCCCGACCCCCGTGTCAATCGTAGCCGGATCGGCGCCGCCGGTCGAGGCACGCGGGCCGTGC
>CAYTJW010000136.1:5844-10168 GCA_964438135.1 uncultured Thermoanaerobaculia bacterium | reverse complement strand
GGTAGCAGGTCCCGGTGAAGCGCTGCTCGTCGACCAGGGTCTCCAAGAGCAGAGGCAACCTCGCCGAGTCTGCATAGAGTGTTGGGCCTGGCACTGGAGCCACCACAACCGCGGAATGGCGTGCCTGGCGCCATCTCTTACCCGACACCCTTCACACCCTTCTCTTCTCTGGCACCCAATCGGGGCAGTGGGAGGATGTTCCAGCGCTGCCCCGACATGGTAGGCTCGTGGGTGTCGGGGAGGATGTCCCGGCGCTGCTCCACCCCTGTCCTTCGAGTGCGGATCGGGTCCAGTGGCCGGGCCACGTCGTTCGCCGGCGCACGCGCCGAGGGGGTCCACCATGTGCACGTGGGGGCGTATCGGGGTCGTCGTGGTCGCCTTCGTCGCGACCGTGTCGCAGACTGGTTCGGCCACCGTCGAGCCCGGCCAGGAGGTGCACGCCGCAGCGGCCGACCTCGCCCGGGTGATGGGCCGCCTCCCCGACCCACCCGGTATCCCCACCGGGCCCGATGCCGCGCTGGTCGGCACCTGGGTGCGCTCGGCTCTGCTCGTCAACGAGTGGGTGGCGGACCACGCCGGCAGCGACAGCAACGAGTTCGTCGAGGTCCTCGGCGCGCCCAACGCCGGGGCAGGTTGGGCCACCATCGTCGTGGTGGACGGCGACTTCCCCGGGAACCCGGGCAGGGTCGACGCCGTTTTCCCCGTCGGCACCCTCAACGGAGGCGGCTACTGGGCCACCGCCTTCCAGTCGGACATTCTGAACGGGTCGCTGACCCTTCTCCTGGTCTCCAGCTTCTCGGGCAGCGTCGGCCAGGACGTCGACGCTGACAACGACGGCTTCCTCGACACCGCGCCGTGGCTTCAGCTGCTGGACAGCGTGGCGCGGCGCGACGGCGACGTCGGTGACCTCGCCTACTCGGCCTCGGTGGTGAGCTGGGAGGGCGCCTCGCGCGTCCCCAACGGTCAGGACACCGACTCCACCTCAGACTGGATGGCGAACGACTTCGCCGGCGAGGGTCTGCTCGCCGGGGTGACGGGCACGGCTGGTGTGGGCGAGGCCCTCAACACCCCGTCCTGGCCCAATCGGCCGAGTGCGGCCGAGTGCTACCAGAGGATCGACACCAGCTCCTCCGCGGCGCTGCGGGCGACCCTGCACCAGGCCGTCGACGACCATATCCCCTACGGTTACACCGACAGTGCCTGGGACGTCTGGAACATGGTCAACGACGCCGAGGAGCACGACCCTGGCGGCCCGGGTGTCGGGACGGTGCTCGAGATCTACGAGAACCAGGTTCACACCAAGATCGCGGGCGGGCCGGGGGTGTACGACCCCGAGCACAGCTGGCCGAACTCCTACGGCTTCCCTGACACCGGCGACATCCCGTACACCGACGGTCACCACATCTTCGCCTCGACGACGACGTACGACTCGGCCCGAAGCAACCGGGCCTTCGGTCTCTGTGACGCCTCGTGTACTCCCTATGTCACAGCGCTGAACGACGGTCAGGGCGGCGGCTCCACCACCTATCCCGATGACAACACGAACTGGCAGTCCTCAAGCGACGGTGGCAGCGGCATCTGGGAGACCTGGACAGGCCGTCGCGGCGACGTCGCCCGGGCCCTACTCTACCTCGACGTCCGCTACGACGGTTCGCCGCACTGCAGCGGGCTGTCCGAGCCCGACCTGCAGCTGACCGACAACACCGCTCTCATCACGACCGGGGCACCGTACATGGGTCGCCTGTCGACCCTCCTCCAGTGGCACCTCGACGACCCGGTGGATGATCGCGAGCGGCGCCGCGCCGAGGTCATCGCCGCCTACCAGGCCAACCGCAACCCCTTCGTCGACCACCCCGAGTGGGTTGCCTGCGTCTTCTCCGACCACTGCGAGCCGCTGTTCAGCAGCGGTTTCGAGTCAGGCACCACGTCCGACTGGACGGTCACCGTGCCGTAAGGCGCACGGCGCACGGCGCGCGGCATCCGCATCCGTATCAGGTCAGACACTCCCGACGAATCCAAGAAAATAAATAGGTGCCAGTCGGTCATGACGACCTGACGGTCGACACCACGAAGGATGAAAATGGGGGGGCGAGCTCGAGGGCTGTTCGGGGCTGGAGGGGAGGTCGTCGTCCCTTGGTGCGTTAGAGCCCGAGTGCCAGTCTGACCCGAGCGGCGGCAGGAATCACAAACTGTCGCTCCCCGGCTGGGGAAGCACGCGGACCAGAATCTCGACCTTTTTCTGCCGCGCCTCCAGCCCCGACGGCCGCGAGCAGAGGGGAGGTGCAGGTGGAGGTTGTGCATGAGCGATGCGCGGGGTTGGACGTCCACAAGAAGACCGTGGTGGCGTGGAAAGGTGCCAGTCACGCCATTCCAGAATTGTGGTGCGGTCCTCGTGCCAGGTCAGGCTCTCCCGACAGGCCTTCTGAGCCACCGTTGGGCGAGGCAACCGTCCAGGGCGGGAGAGCATTGACGGGTGCCACGAGCGGCATTCCGGCACCTTCCGCTTCGTGGACGGGCGGTCGACCCCGTCCCTGAGCGCGGAGCCGCCATCGGCCGGCGTTCGCGTCACGACGCCATGCCATTCGGCCTGCCACCCACGTCGATGGCGCGTCAGGTCTCTCTCAGTCCTCCTCGGGCTCCGGTTCAGGGTTCCAGGGCCGACATTGTGGGATTCCTCGATCTCGCCACGAAAGAGTGGCGCAGGGCTGCAGCGCGGTCGCGATGGAGAGCACCGAAAGGTGCCAGTCACGCTATTCCGGAATTGTGGTGCGGTCCTCGTGCCAGGTCAGGCTCTCCCGACAGGCCTTCTGAGCCACCGTTGGGCGAGGCAACCGTCCAGGGCGGGAGAGCATTGACGGGTGCCACGAGCGGCATTCCGGCACCTTCCGCTTCGTGGACGGGCGGTCGACCCCGTCCCTGAGCGCGGAGCCGCCATCGGCCGGCGTTCGCGTCACGACGCCATGCCATTCGGCCTGCCACCCACGTCGATGGCGCGTCAGGTCTCTCTCAGTCCTCCTCGGGCTCCGGTTCAGGGTTCCAGGGCCGACATTGTGGGATTCCTCGATCTCGCCACGAAAAAGGGTGCCAGAAGAAGGTGCCAGGCTGCCGCCCCGCCAGGAATGCCATAATGTCGGCCCTGGAACCTAATGGAACCTAATGTACACGTTGACCACGACAAGCGCCGCCACGTGGACCATGCGCTGCTCGACTCTCATGGGTCGCCCCTTTCCGCAGACCGTTCAGCTTCTCCATTAACATGGGTCCCGGCGACGGGCTTGTCGAGAGGAAGCAGGGACGCTGCGTGTCCGCCCGCAGGGACGCCCCGCCGTCCCGCGTGACCGTCGAGGAGGGCCGCAGTGGCGGGCCCGGCACCAGACTGGCGCCCATGCGGGTGGCAGCCCTGATCCCGCCGGGCATGCTGTCCGACCAGTGCGCCTCGCCGCGATCTCGTTCTTCCTCAGGTGGTAAACTCGAGGAGCCGAGCGGTGACGCCGTGCGGAGCGAAGAGCTGCCGGCGGGCCGCGAGGCGGGGAGCGGGCATGCGGACGTTCAACGTCGTGATCGAGCGCGATGCAGAGACCAACCTGTTCGTCGGCTCTGTTCCCGGCTGGCCAGGCGCCCACAGCCAGGGCGCCAGCCTGGACGAGCTCCACGAGAACCTGCGCGAAGTCATCGCGATGCTGCTCGAGGACGGGGAGCCGGTGCTGGAATCAGAGCTCGTAGGTCTGCAGACCGTCCGCGTCGCCTGAGATGGGCACCGTCCCGGTATTGAGACCACGGGAGGTCGCGGCTCTCCTCGAACGGATCGGCTTCGAGGAGGTGAGACAGCGGGGCTCGCATCGCCAGTATCGCCATCCGGACGGACGCAGCACGACCGTGCCCTTCCACGGTGGCCGTGACATCTCCCCGACGCTGCTGCGCAAGATCGCCCGCGACGTGGGACTGCCGGTCGAGGAGCTGCTCGCCGTGAAGTAGCCTCTCCTGGCGCCGCCCATCACGACCCTCAAATGGCCCCTCCGTCACGACCGGATGAACGCCGGCGTCGATCCGGTCGGAGCGGCTCAGCCGGTCGTCTCGATGTTGACGGTCTGCTTGACCGCGTGCGGTCGCTTGTCCTGGGCCTCGAAGTAGGTGCGGATCAGGATCTCGGCGAGCAGGCCCATGAGGATGCTCATCACCCCGAGCAGGCGGACGGCCGCGACCGCTACCGGACTCAAGGAGTGGACCGCGGCGACGTGACCATGGCCGTGACCGCGACCGGCACCCTGTCGGCGGTCACCACGGTCCAGGTCGGCAGCCAGGTGTCGGGCATCATCCAGGCCCT
>CAYTJW010000136.1:0-5744 GCA_964438135.1 uncultured Thermoanaerobaculia bacterium | reverse complement strand
CGGCGGTCACCACGGTCCAGGTCGGCAGCCAGGTGTCGGGCATCATCCAGGCCCTGTACGCCGACTTCAACACCCCGGTCCGCAAGGGCCAGCTCCTCGCCGAGCTCGACCCGACCCCCTTCCTGGCCCAGGTCGAGCAGCGCCGGGCCGACCTGGTGCAGAGCGAGGTCCAGGTGCGCAACACCCAGATCGCGCTCGCCCGCCAGGAGCGCCTGCGCGAGGCGGGTTTGAACACCGAGGCCGACCACGACACCGCCACGGCCAACCACGACGCGGCGGTGGCCATGGCCGACCAGTCCCGGGCCGCGCTCCTGCAGGCCGAGACCAACCTCGGCTACACCAAGATCGTCTCCCCCATCGACGGGGTGGTGGTGTCGCGCCAGTACGACGTCGGCCAGACCGTGGCCGCCTCCTTCCAGGCCCCGACCCTCTTCACCATCGCCCAGGACCTGACCAAGATGCAGGTCCAGGCCGACGTGGACCAGGCCGACATCGGCCGGGTCGCGGTCGGCCAGACGGTGCGCTTCGCTGTCGACGCCTACCCGGAGCAGGAGCTCACCGGTCGCATCACCCAGGTGCGGCTCAACGCCACCGTCAACCAGAATGTGATCACCTACCCGGTGATCGTCGAGGTGCCCAACCCGGAGCTCAAGCTGCGGCCGCAGATGACCGCCGACATCCCGATCGAGGTCGCGACCGTCACGGGCGTGCTCAGGGTGGCGAACGCCGCCCTCCGCTTCAAGCCCGAGGAGTCTGGCGAGGCGCCCGACAGGGCCGCGCCGCCCACGGCCGGGCAGCCGGCCGGCGGGGTTTCGGGCCGCCCCGCGGGACCCCAGGCGGGCGAGCGCCACAGCGGGCCGGGGCAGGGCGAGAGGCGCTCGAGCGGCGAGCCGCAGGCGACCGAGGCGCGCACCATCCACCTCCTGCGCAACGGCGCCCCGGCCCCGGTGCAGGTCGAGGTCGGCGTTTCGGACGGCCGCTACACCGAGGTCAAGGGCGGCGAGCTGCGCGACGGGCGGGTGGTCGAGGACCGCCGGGGGCAGACCCCGGCCGCGAGGTAGGCAATGAGGGTCGGCATCCTGCGCTTCGCCACCATCGCTAGGGTCGGCCTCAAGGCCATCCTGCGCAACCCCATGCGCTCGTCGCTGACGATGCTCGGCATCGTCATCGGCGTGGCCTGCGTCATCGCCATGGTGGCGGTGGCGTCGGGCGCGACCACGTCGGTGCAGGACAACATCGGCGCCATGGGCACCAACTTCATCATGGTCATCCCCGGCTCGGCGACCCAGGGCGGCGCCCACTTCCACGGCGCCGAGTCGACCCTCACCGAGGAGGACGCCGCCGCGATCCGCAGCGAGTGCCCGTCGGTGGCCTACGTCTCCGCCGGGATGCGCACCAGCACCCAGGTGCTGCGTTCCGCGCCCGATGGCTGGGTGAGGGGGATCTCGTTTCATCGGTGATGGCTGGGTGATGGGGGTGGCGGCGTAGGCCGATCCGGCGTTTGCCTGATAGGGTGAAGCCCACGGCTCCTGGCGGGGTCGTGGGCTTCTTCGCATCTGCCGAAAGGTCTGGCAAACCAACCAGATGCGAAGCCCGAAAGGCGGGCAGTCCGAGTGTCGCACGGAGGGGGCCGGGATGTCGAGAGGGCGAGCGGGGTCGGGTTCGTCAGCGCGCCGTACGTGGCAACAGCGGGTGGCGTGCTGCGGCCGATGGGGCGGGTGGACCGCTGCCCGCTCGGGGGCGACGGGGTCTGCCGATTGACGGTGCAGCTGTACCGGCCGCGGAAGACGGGGCCGGGGTACCCGGTGCAGGTGCTGCTGTGTCGCACCCACGGGCGCTCCTTCACGGTCTACCCTCCGGGTCACGTGCCGTACGGACGGATCGCCGTGGCGCCGGTGGACGCGTTGGGGTTTCCGGTCGGTGGCCAGGGAGGCTGGGAGGCGAGCCTGTTTCGTTGCTGGCCTGGACGCGGCAGCCGGGCGGGTGTGGGAGGCCGAGGCGATCGGTGAGGAGGCGGAGCCAGCCAGGTGGGCGACCCAGCGGCGGTGGGTGGAGCGGGGGGCTGGGCTGCTGGGCCTGAGCGCGCTCTGCGCCGAGGGAGTGGCGGCGGAGGTGGCGGAGCGGCTTGGGGTCGCCGGCACTGAGCACCGGCAGGCGCGAGAGCGTTACCAGGGCTCCCGTCGTCTCGTCGAGCGCGGGGGCGCGGTCGCCTGGGTGGTGGCCATGATCTCCAAGCGAGACGACCTGTGGCCCCGCCTGGCCTGTGCCCTGGACCTGGTCGGCTCCTGGGGCAGGGTGTGGCTGTGGCAGCCGGCCATCGGCCGGTGCTCGAGCCCGCTCGCCGCCCTGGCCCGCCAGCCGCCCTGAGCCACCAACGACTTTCGTCCTTCTCCGCGGCCTCGCCGCCCCGTAGCCTCGAAGGGCTGGCTGGGGGGAGGGGCGTTGGTCAAGAAGAACGCCGACATCGTCACGATCTCGAAGCTCGCCCTGGACCGCTACCAGGTGGTGTCCGCGGTCTCGAGTCGGGTGCTGGGAGGGCTGCCTCTATCGGTCGCGATCCGACAGGTGCTCGCCCTCGTTCTGCCCGACCACCGCGGCTCGCCGATGCGGCTGTCCGAGCGCACGGTCTACCGCTGGGTGCGGGCCTTCGAGAAGGAGGGGCTGGCCGGCCTCGAGCCCGAGCCCCGTCCAGTGGCGGAGGCATCCGCGGCTCTCTCGCCCGACCTGCTCTCCTTCATCCGCAAGCACAAGCAGGAGGACGAGGAGGCGTCGGTGCCCGAGCTGATCCGGCAGGCGCGCTCAGCCGGCGTCCTCGGCGAGGCCGACCCGGTCAGCCGGGTGACCCTGTGGCGCGCCTGCCGCAGGCTCGGCCTGCCCCTGCGTCGGGCTCACCGTAGGGCGGCCGCGGACATGCGCCGCTTCGCCTTCCCCAACCGCATGCTGTGCGTCCTGGCCGACGGCAAGCACTTCCGCGCCGGGGTCACCCGCGCGAAAAGGGTCGCCCTCTTCCTGCTCGACGACGCCACCCGCAAGGCCCTCGGCTCAGCGGTCGGCACCAGCGAGTGCACCGAGCTGTTCCTGCGCGCGCTCCACCAGGTCGTCCTCCGCTTCGGGCTGATGAAGGTCCTCTTCCTGGACCACGGCCCCGGCTTCGTCTCCGACGACACCCGCACCGTGGTCGCCAGGCTCGGCGTCAAGCTGGTCTGGGGGGCCGAGGGCTACCCGGAAGGCCACGGCAAGATCGAGCGCTTCAACCGCACCGCCCAGGCCCGCGTCCTGCGCTCCCTGCCCGGCCGAGTGGAGGTCGACCCCGCGCCAGAAGTGCTCGCCCTCCGCCTCGAGCACTGGTCCGCCACCGACTACAACTGCTCTCCCCACGAAGGTCTGGGCGGCATCTCGCCCGATGAGCGCTGGGGCCAGGACCCCCGCGGCCTCGAGTACCCGCCCAGCCGGGAGTGGCTCGACTCCCGCTTCCTCGTCACCTTCTCCCGCCGCGTCTCCAACGACAACGTCATCCCCTACGAGAGCACCGACTTCGAGGTCCCCAGGGGCTACGCAGGCTCCAGGATCACCGTCACCCGCCACCTCCTCGACCACGACCGCCTGACCGTCGTCCACCACGGCCGGGTGGTCACCCTCAAGCCGGTCGACCTGGCCGCCAACGCCTACGCGCGCAGGGCCGCCAAGCCGACCGACCCCGACCGGGAAACGCCCGTCGCCACCGCCGCCTCCGCGGCCTTCGAGCACGACCTCGGCCCGATCGTGTCGCCAGACGGCGACTTCCCGAAAGGAGACCACGATGACTGACCCCGCCCCCGACCCCCGCGCCCACTTCGGCCTCGCCACCCTCCCCTTCACCCGCGAGATCGCCATCGCGGACCGCTGGCGATCCCCGGTCTTCGAGGAGCCCCTCGCTGACCTCCTCGCGATCGTCCAGCACCGCATGAGCGCGGTGCTCATCGCCCCCTCCGGCGCCGGCAAGACGGTCCTCCTCCGCGCCCTCGTCGACGCCCTCCCGGAGGCCCGCTACCGCGTCCACGAGGTCAAGGTCACCTGCCTGTCCAAGCGCGAGATGTACCGCGAGATCGCGACCGCCGCCGGCGTCTCCCCGGCCGGCACCTTCTCTACCCTCGTCCGCAGGCTCCAGGACCGCTTCCGCAAGCTCTCGGACGACGAGGGGCTGCGCCCCGTCCTCCTCGTCGACGAGGCCCAGGACATGCGCCCAGAGGTGCTCTCCACCTTGAGGGTCCTCACCAACTTCGACCTCGACTCCAGGCTCGTCCTGAGCGTCGTCCTCGCCGGCACCACCCAGCTAGGCGACCTGCTCAAGCGTGCCGACCTCGAGCCGGTCAGCCGCAGGATGGCTCACTGCGCGACACTCCGCCTCCTCAGCCGTGCCGAGACCAAGGACTACGTCGACCACCGCCTCGCGGTCGCCGGCGCCAGGTCCTCCCCCTTCGACGACCAGGCCCTCGACGCCCTCTACGAGGTCTCCCGCGGCAACCTCCGCGCCGTCGACCACCTCTGCCGCAAGGCCCTCGACCTCGCCGCCAGGAAGGGCGCCCCAGCGGTCGACCCGGCACTCGTCATCGCCGCCCGCAAGTCCCTCCTGCCTTGACCCCATGGAGACCGACCATGAAACACGTCAGCGAGATCCTCGCCGCCGCCACCCTCCCGTCGCCAACCGGTGACCCGAAGGTGACGGCCGTCCTCGACTACCTCGAGAGCCACCTCCCCGGCTACCCCTTCGACCCCGAGGTCGACGTCCCATTCGTCGAAGAGCTCGCCGCGGACTTCCCCACGGTCGACATCCTCGACCAGGTCAAGAGCTTCCGCTGGTACTACGACAACCAGCCCCTCGCCCACGCCAAGAAGCCCCGCCTCAAGCTCCGCCGCTGGATCGCAGGCGCCGTCAGGTCACGCGAACCGTGGTAAGCGCCCCGGCTCCGCCATCAGCCGTGAAACCAGACCCGCCGCTGGGCGTGAAACGCAACACCAGGTCGTGGCCGGGGGCATGAACTGGGGCACCAACATCCAGGGGGTGGACACCGACTGGGTCTTCATCCGCGCCTGGAACGTCGAGCTCGGCGAGCTCTTCACCGAGGCCGAGGTACGGGGCGGGGCCAAGGTCTGCGTCCTCGGCCGGACGGTGGCGGACAACCTGTTCCCGCAAGGGGGAGCGGTCGGCAGCGTGGTGCGGATCAAGAACGTGCCGTTCCGGGTCTCGGGCGTGCTCGAGCGGAAGGGCGGCAGCGTCATGGGCTCCGACCAGGACGACACCGTGCTCGCCCCCTACACGACCGTCATGAAGCGGCTGATGGGCGCCTCCCGGCTCAACATCATCTACGTCGCCGCCGCCGCCCCGGACCTGGTCGACCAGGCCCAGGCCGAGATCAAAGGCCTGCTGCGCCAGCGCCACCGTCTCGGCCGCGAGCAGGAAGACGACTTCATGATGCGCTCGCAGGAGGAGATCGCCCAGCGCGCGGCGGCGGCCACCGGCACCATGTCGACGCTGCTCGGATCGGTGGCGGCGATCTCGCTCCTGGTCGGCGGCATCGGCATCATGAACATCATGCTGGTGTCGGTCACCGAGCGCACCCGCGAGATCGGCATCCGCCGCGCGGTCGGCGCCAAGGGGCGCCACATCCTGCTCCAGTTCCTGCTCGAGGCGGTGATCCTGGCCGTGGTCAGGGATAGTCATTTCCTTTCCCCGGGTTGAGTGTACACCCGTCCCGGTGGGCGTG
>CAYTJW010000135.1:0-10180 GCA_964438135.1 uncultured Thermoanaerobaculia bacterium | reverse complement strand
CCCGCCCAGCGGCGCGCCGGCGCCGCGCGCCACGCCGGTCACGCAGGCGACGCCGCCCGCGGCTGACCTGGAGACCGCGTCGCCCGAGGAGCTCTACAAGACCGCCTACGCCGACTACCAGCGCGGCAACTACGACCTCGCCGCCCAGGGATTCCGGGAGTACCTGCGGCGATTCCCCGACGCCGACCTGGCCGACAACGCCCTCTACTGGACCGGCGAGTGCCTCGAGGCCCAGGGCAAGAGCCAGGAGGCGCTCGAGGTCTTCGGCCAGGTCCTGGAGCGGTACCCGACGAGCGACAAGGGGGCCGCGGCCCAGCTCAAGAAGGGGCTGACCCTGCTCAAGCTGGGCGACCAGGGCAAGGGCGTGCTCCACCTGCAGTACGTCGTCTACGAGCACCCCGGCAGCCCCGAGGCCGACCTGGCGCGGGAGAAGCTGCGGTCGATGGGGCTCACCATCCGCTGACCCGAGACTGACCCGAGAGAGGGCCCGAGCTCTCAGCGCTCGGCCACTGACAAGGAGACCGGAGACGATGGCCACGATCAGATCGACCAAGCGACAGGCCCGCAAGCGCCAGCGCCAGGCGCTCGAGCGACGGATGCGCAACCGCGCGGTGCGCAGCCGGGTCCGGCGGCAGATGACCAAGATGCGCGCCGCCATGGCGGACGGGGACCGGGAGCAGGTGCGAGCGCTGCTGCCGGAGACGATCTCCGTCATCGACGTCGGCTGGCGCAAGGGCGTCCTCCACCGCACCACCGCGGCCCGCTACAAGTCGCGCATGATGCGCCAGGCGCACGCCCTCCTGGCGGCGGAAGCCTGACGCGATGACCGCGGCCCTGGTCGCCACCTCGATCCCCGGCGGTCGGCTGGTGAGCCGGGGCAAGGTGCGGGACGTCTACGCCACCGACGGCGCCCTGGTGCTGGTCGCCACCGACCGCATCAGCGCCTTCGACTGCGTCCTCTCCCCCGGCGTCCCGGGGCGCGGGGTGATCCTCACTCGCCTGTCCAGCTTCTGGTTCGAGCGCTTCGCAGCCGAGGTCCCCCACCACCTGCTGGCGACCGAGCTGGAGCGCTTCCCGGCCCCGTTCCGCGATCACCCGGAGCTGGCCGGGCGCAGCGTCCTGGCCCGCCGCCTGCGGCCGATCCCGGTCGAGTGCGTCGCCCGCGGCTACCTGGCCGGGTCCGGCTGGCAGGAGTACCGGTCCAGCGGCCGCGTCTGCGGCATCCCCCTGCCGGCCGGTCTCGAGGAGTCCGCGCCGCTGCCCGCGCCGATCTTCACCCCGGCGACCAAGGCGACCAGCGGTCACGACGAGAACATCGACTTCGACCGGATGGCGGGCCTGGTCGGGGCAGAGACGGCCGAGACGCTGCGGGCCGTGACGCTCGACCTCTACCGGCGGGCGGCCGACCACGCTGCCGAGCGCGGGATCATCATCGCCGACACCAAGCTCGAGTTCGGCTTCGCCGACGACGGCTCGATCGTGTGGATGGACGAGGCCTTCACCCCCGACTCGTCCCGCTTCTGGCCGGCGGACGGCTACCGGCCGGGAGGGCCGCAGCCTTCCTTCGACAAGCAGTACGTCCGCGACTGGTTGCTGGCCAGCGGGTGGGACCGGGAGCCGCCGGCGCCCGAGCTGCCGCCGGAGGTGGTCGAGGGAACCCTCGAGCGCTACCGGGAGGCGTTCCGCCGGTTGACCGGCGAGTCGCCACCGGCCCCGCCGGGCTGAGGGCAGCGGCCGGTGCGTGGACGACGAGTGGCGCCACCACACCCAACGCATGCGGCCGCCAGCCGGGCCCACCGCCGGTTGACACGGCCGGCAACGGCAGACACCGCCAAGGAGACAGCATGAGCCCCCAGACCTTCCCGACCGACAAGATCCGCAACGTGGCCGTGGTCGGCCACTCGCAGACCGGCAAGACGACCCTGGTCTCGGCCCTGCTGTTCGACAGCGGCATGGTCAACCGCCTGTGCCGGGTCGAGGACGGCAACACCACCACCGACTTCGACGACGACGAGGTCGAGCGGCGGACCTCGATCAACACCGCCATCGCCCACCTGGTGCAGCGCGACGTCAAGGTCAACCTGATCGACACGCCCGGCGCCGCCATCTACACCACCGAGGCGATGCAGGGCCTGCGCGTCGCCGACTGCGCGGTGCTGCTGGTGTCGGCGGTGGCCGGCATCGAGGTGCAGACCGAGAAGCTGTGGAAGGCGACGGCCGACTTCGGCCTGCCGGTGGTGCTCCTGGTCAACCTCATGGACCGCGACCGCGCCTCCTTCGGCCGCACCCTCGAGGCGCTGCGCAAGAAGATGGGCCGGGGCGCGACGCCGCTCGAGCTGCCGATCGGCGAGGAGGGCTCGTTCCGGGGCGTGGTCGACCTGCTCACGGGCACGGCCCTGACCTGGGAGCGCGACGACAGCGGCAAGGCCACCGCCATCGAGGTCCCGGCCGACATGGCCGACGAGGTGACCGCCGCCCGCGAGGCGCTGGTGGAGATGGTGGCCGAGCAGGACGAGTCCACCATGGAGACCTACCTCGGCACCGGCTCGCTCGACGAGGAGACGCTGCGCCGCGGCCTGGCCAAGGCGGTGCGCGAGCGGCTGCTGTTCCCGGTCTTCGCCGCCGCCGGCGGCCGGAACATCGGCCTGCAGCCGCTGCTCGACGGCCTGGTCAGCCTGGTGCCGCCGCCGGACTGGCGCCCGGTCAAGGCGCGCACTGCCGACGGGGCCACGGCCGAGCTGGCGGTGGCCGCCGGCGACCCCGCCGCCGCCTACGTCTTCAAGACCTTCTCCGACCCCTACACGGGCCGCATCTCCCTCGTGCGCCTGTTCACCGGAACGGTCTTGGCCGACGCCCAGGTGGCCAACACCGTCCGCGACTCGGGCGAGCGCCTAGGCGGCCTGGCCATCATGCAGGGCAAGGACCTCAACCAGGTGCCGCAGGTCAGCGCCGGCGACATCTTCGCCGTGCCCAAGCTCAAGGAGACCCTCACCGGCGACACGCTGTGCGCGCCGGCGCGCAAGGTGGTGCTGCCGCCGGTGGTCATCCCCGAGGCGGCCATCAGCTTCGCCCTCGCGCCCAAGAGCAAGGGCGACGAGGACCGGCTCGCGCAGTCCCTGGCCAAGATCCGCGACGAGGACCCGACCATCAAGGTCGGCCGCGACCCGCAGACCAAGGAGCTCCTCATCTCCGGCGCCGGCCAGCTGCACGTCGAGGTGGTGGTGGCCCGGCTGAAGAAGCGGTACAAGGTCGACGTGGTGCTGCAGCCGCCGAAGGTGCCGTACCGCGAGACCGTCACCCGCACGGCCGAGGCCACCGCCCGCCACAAGAAGCAGACCGGCGGCCACGGCCAGTTCGCCGAGTGCAAGGTACGCCTCGAGCCGCAGCCGCGGGGCGAAGGGTACGCCTTCGTCGACAAGATCTTCGGTGGCGCCATCGGCCACAGCTTCCGGGCGGCGGTCGACAAGGGCATCCAGGAGGCGGCCGAGCGCGGTTTCCTCGCCGGCTTCCCGGTGGTCGACTTCAGCGTCACCCTGCTCGACGGCAAGGAGCACGCGGTCGACTCGTCCGAGATGGCGTTCAAGATCGCCGGCCGCAAGGTCTTCAAGGAGTGCATGAAGAGCGCCGGGGTCACCCTCCTCGAGCCGATCATGAAGGTCAGCGTCTTCACCCCCGAGGACAAGATGGGCGACGTCATGAGCGACCTCAACTCGCGCCGCGGGCGGGTCAAGGAGATGGACACCGAGGACGGCAACACCGTCATCCGCGCCCAGGTGCCGCTGGCCGAGATGCTGACCTACTCGCCGACGCTGCGCTCCATCACCGGCGGCCGCGCCGACTACCTGATGGAGTACAGCCACTACGAGGAGGTGCCGCGGCAGCTGCAGGAGAAGATCGCCGCCGCCGCCGCCCGGGGCGAGGAGGAGGAGGACGAGGAGTAGCGGTCGCGCGGGGCCGCCGGCCCGGCCCCGCCGCTGCCCGGCTACAATGGACGCGGCTCGGAGCGAGCGGTGGGATTCCTCGGTCGGCTCGGTGACCTCAGCCTGACGGACATCCTGCAGGTGCTGTCGCTCGGCAAGCGCACCGGCACCCTGACCCTGACCGGCCCCGACCACGAGGGTACCGTCCTGGTCCGCGACGGCGGCATCGTCTGCTGCCGCTCGAGCCAGGTCCACGAGACCCTCGGCAGCATCCTGGTCAACCGCCACCTCATCACCGAGGAGACGCTGCGCGAGGCCCTCGCCGAGCAGCGGCGCGAGCCCGGCGCGCCCCTGGGGATGATCCTGGTGCGGCGCGGGGCGATCACCCGCCAGCAGCTCGACGAGACGATCCGCGAGCAGATCCAGCGGGCGATCGCCGAGCTCCTCACCTGGCAGGGCGGGGACTTCCACTTCGAGCGGCTCGAGCTCGGGTCCAACCTGCAGCCCAGCCTGGACGCCAGCGAGATCATCGCCGCCGAGGCGATCCGCCCGGAGCAGGTCGTGCTGGAGCTGCTCGGCCAGCTCGACGAGTCCCGGCCGGTCGCCGGCGACGAGCCGGCGGCCGCAGCCCCGGTCACGCCGCCGGAGCGCCGGACCCCGGAACGGCCCTCGCCGGAGCGCGACCTGTCGTCGCTGCGCGCGATCATGGCCGAGATGCGCGGGCAGACCCTCGCCTTCACCGGCGAGGTGACCCTGATGCTGCTCCGCTACACCGCCGAGCTGGTCAACCGCGCCGTCCTCTTCGCCGTTGCCGACACCCACTTCGCCGGCATCGGTCAGTTCGGCATCCAGGTCGCCGACGACCACCCCGACAGCCGCGTCCGCAGCCTGCGCATCGCCCGCTCGGAGCCGTCGGTGCTCGAGGACGCCTGCCGCCGGCGCCAGCTCTTCGTCGGCCCCCTGCCGCCGACCCCGGCCAACCGACTCCTCCTGGACCGGCTCGGCGGCGCCCTGCCACGGGCGGTGATCGCCGCCCCGGTGATGGTCAACGGCCGGCCGAGCGCCGTCATCTACGGCGACAACCTGCCGGGCGACGAGCCGATCGGCTCGATCCAGGGCCTCGAGCTGCTGCTGATCGAGGCTGGCCTGCTGATGGAGAAGCAGCAGCTCGAGGCGCGGTTGCGGCGGCTGGAGGGGAGAGCAGCGAGTAGCGAGTAGCGAATGGCGAGCGGAGCGGGGCGCGCGGTGGGGGGAGAGGCTGACGACCCGTGCCGGCTTCTCGCCGTCAGACCTTGAAGATCTCCTGGCGGCGCAGCTCCTTGATGCGGTCGCGCAGGCGCGCCGCCTCCTCGAAGTCCAGCGCCCGCGCGGCGGCCCGCATCCGCCGCTCCAGCTCCGCCACCAGGGCGTGCAGCGACACCCCGTCGACGTCGTCGGCCGGGGTCGGCTCCGCGACCCGCAGCGCCCGGCTGCCGGGCCCGTAGTAGTCGAGCTCGCCCAGCGCCAGCAGCGGGCTGGCGACGTCCTTGACGATCGAGCGGGGCTCGATGCCGTGCTCGCGGTTGAAGTCCTGCTGCCGCGCCCGTCGCCGGCCGGTCTCGGCGAGCGCCCGGGCCATGGACCCGGTCACCCGGTCGGCGTAGAGGATGGCGCGGCCGTTGACGTTGCGGGCGGCTCGGCCGATGGTCTGGACGAGCGAGGTCTCCGAGCGCAGGAAGCCCTCCTGGTCGGCGTCGAGCACCGCCACCAGCGACACCTCGGGCAGGTCCAGGCCTTCCCGCAGCAGGTTGATGCCGACCAGGACGTCGAACTCGCCGCGGCGCAGGTCGGCCAGGATCGCGGTCCGCTCCAGGGCCGCGATCTCCGAGTGCAGGTAGCGGACCCGCACCCCGACCTCGGCCAGGTAGGTGCAGAGGTCCTCGGCCATGCGCTTGGTCAGGGTCGTCACCAGCACCCGCTCGCCCCGCCCGGTCACGGCGCGGATCTCGGCCAGCAGGTCGTCGACCTGGTGCTGTGCCGGCCGCACCTCGACCTCGGGGTCGAGCACGCCGGTCGGCCGGATGAGCTGCTCGACCACCTCGCCGTGGGAGCGCTCGAGCTCGTACGCCGCCGGCGTGGCGGACACGTGGATGACCTGGTGGACGCGCTGCTCGAACTCGTCGAAGGTGAGGGGCCGGTTGTCCAGCGCCGACGGCAGCCGGAAGCCGTAGTCGACCAGGGTCTGCTTGCGCGAGCGGTCGCCGTGGTACATCCCGGCCACCTGCGGCACGGTGACGTGCGACTCGTCGACGATGGTCAGGAAGTCGCGCGGGAAGTAGTCGAGCAGGGTCGGCGGCGGCTCGCCGGCGCTCCGGCCGGTCAGGTGGCGCGAGTAGTTCTCGATGCCCTGGCAGTAGCCGAGCTCGGTCAGCATCTCCAGGTCGAACAGGGTGCGCTGGGCCAGCCGCTGCGCCTCCAGCAGCTTGCCCGCGGCGTTGAGCTCTCGGAGCCGCCCGTCGAGCTCGGCGCGGATGGCGCCGGTGGCCGCCAGGAGCTGCTCGCGCGGCGTCACGTAGTGGGTGCGGGGGTAGACCGCGAGCCGCTCCAGCTCCGCGAGCGCGACGCCCCGCACCGGGTCGACCCGCTCGATCCGCTCGACCACGTCGCCCCACAGCGACACCCGGACGGCGGCCTCGTCGTAGCTCGGGTAGACCTCGAGCGAGTCGCCCCGCAGCCGGAACAGCCCCGGCGCCAGGTCGAGGCTGGTGCGCTGGTACTGCATCCGCGCCAGCTGCAGCAGGGTCGCCTCGAGGTCGACCGCGGCGCCGCGCTCGAGCAGGAGCAGCATGCCGTAGTAGGCCTCGGGCGAGCCCAGGCCGTAGATGCAGCTGACCGAGGCGACGATCAGCACGTCCCGCCGCTCGAACAGGGAGCGGGTGGCCGACAGGCGCAGGCGGTCGATCTCCTCGTTGATCGACGTCTCCTTCTCGATGTACGTGTCGGTCGTCGGCACGTACGCCTCGGGCTGGTAGTAGTCGTAGTAGGAGACGAAGTACTCGACCGCGTTGTCCGGGAAGAAGGCCCGGAACTCCTGGAACAGCTGGGCCGCCAGCGTCTTGTTGTGGGACAGGACCAGGGTCGGCCGGTTCACCGCCGCCACCACCCTCGCCATGGTGAAGGTCTTGCCCGAGCCGGTCACGCCGAGCAGGGTCTGGGCGGCGACGCCGTCGCCGAGCCCCTGCACCAGGCGCCCGACCGCCTGCTCCTGGTCGCCCGAGGCGACGAACGGCGCCCGCAGAACGAACCCGCCCGCCACCGCTCAGGGCCCCGAGTCGCGCCCGCTGCCGCCCGGTCCGGGGGGCGCTGCCGGCGGCTCCCCCGCACCCTCCAGCAGCCGGTTGAGCTCGTCGACCTCGGCGCCGGTCAGGCGGTCGTCCTCGAGGGCGGCTGAGACCCGACCCAGGAAGGAGCTGACCAGGGGCCCGCCCTCGCCGCGCCGCACCCGCTCGGCGAAGCGCTCCAGGTTGTGCCGCAGCCGGGCCCGTTGCGCCGGCTTGAGGTCGAACGGCAGGCACTCCTCCACCCGCTCTACCGCCCGCAGCGCGACCCGGCTCATGCCCCGCTCGACGAAACGGGCGCTGGCGAGCAGGAACAGCAGCAGCAGGGCCAGCCCGGCCACGCCGGCGTGCACCAGCCAGCGGCCGCAGCCCCGGTCCCCCGACCCGCCCACCCGCTACGCCCCCGGCGGCGGGCGGAGCGGCACCAGCCGACGCGCCGGCCTCACCCCTCGCTCTCGACCATGGCCACCAGCTCGGCCACCACGGCGGGGTCCCACCAGCCGCGGGCGGTCTCCTGCCGCATGACCTCGAGCGCCGTCCCCACCGGCAGCGCCGCTCGGTAGACGCGGTCGTTGGTCAGGGCGTCGAACACGTCCGCGACCTGGAACACCCTCGCCAGGTACGGGATGGCGTCGCCTCGGAGGCCGTCCGGGTAGCCCGTGCCGTCGAGCCGCTCGTGGTGGTGACGGATGACCGGCAGCACCGGCCGCAGCGAGCGCAGCGGCGCACAGATGCCGACGCCGATCTCGACGTGCCGGCGCATCACCTGCCACTCCTCCGGGTCGAGCTCGCCGGCCTTGAGCAGGACCGCGTCGGGGATGCCGATCTTGCCCAGGTCGTGCAGGTAGGCGCCGCGCTTCAGCGCCTTGCGCGCCTCCTCCTCGAGGCCCAGCCGCTCGCCCAGCCGCACCGTCATCCGCGCCAGGCGGTCGCAGTGGTCGCCGGTGCCGGCGTCGCGCGCTTCCACCGTGCGGGCGATGGTGAACACCATCTCCTCCGCCGAGTCGAGCTCCTCGGTCAGGCGCCGGAACTCGACCAGGTTGCGCACCCGCACCTCGAGCTCGGTCAGCTCGCACGGCTTGTTGAGGAAGTCCGTGGCGCCGGCCTCGAGGCCGGCGATGCGCGGCTCGCGCCCGCCCTGGCCGGTCAGGAAGACGACCGGGATGAGGCGGGTCGCCGGGTCGCGCTTGAGCCGGCGGCAGACCTCGTAGCCGTCGATCCCGGGCATCACCACGTCGAGGAGGATGACGTCCGGGCTGCGTTCCTGGGCCAGGGCCAGGGCCGTCGCCCCGTCCTTCGCCTGACACACGGTGTAGCCGAGGGTCCCCAGGGCCTGGGCGATCGCCTCGAGGGCGTCCGGGTCGTCGTCGACCGCCAGCACGTCGCCGCGCAGCTCGACCATCAGGGGAGAGTCTAGCGGGATTCGCGGCGGCGGTCGAGCGGAGGAGCTGTCAGCGATCAGCGATCAGCTCTCAGCTCCCCCGCCCGAGCCGCAGGTCCCCGGACCGCTCAGTAGCGCAGCATGGCGGCGATCGAGCCGTGTTGCCCGAGCCGCTCGGCGGCGGCTCCGCCCAGGACCTCGACCTGGCCGCCGACCTCGAGCACGCCCTGGCTCAGGCGGTCGACGAGGCCCGACACCCGGGCGACCTCGCCGCCGCACTGGGAGCAGCTCCCCGACTGCAGGTGAGAGTAGGCGCCGCACCCCGAGCACTCCCCGCCTTCGGGATAGAAGTCCTTGACGTAGATCAGCTTCCAGACCCGGTCGTGGTTGACGGCCTCGACCACCGGGCCGAGCTCGACCACCGCCCGGCCGCCGTCGTGCAGCTCGGCCAGGATCCCTTCGACCAGCGCCACCTCCTGCTCCCGCTCGAGGCGCATCTGCACCTCCAGGGTCCGCTCCAGGACCTCGCGGTCGGAGGCGGTCACCGGCAGGCTGACGGTCTCCACCAGCTTGCCGTGCAGCCGCCGCGGCAGCATCCGCGCCACCTGCACGGCGGCCTCGCGCGGTCCGGCGATGACCAGGCGGTCGTAGGGCGTCCGCAGCGACAGGTCGTGCAGCGCGTCGACCACCCGCTTGGCGTGCACCGCCACCTCCTGGTCGTGGTGGCGCTGCTGCCGCTTCTGCGACCAGATCTGGTCCGAGCCGGTGGTCTGCGTCCTCTGGCTGGTGGGGGAGATCAAGTCGGTGTGCTCGGTCATCTCGCCCATGTAGACGGTGAAGATCCGCGCCCGGTGCTTGTCGGTCAGCACCACCCCGTAGCGCTCGTGCTCGTCCATCACCTCCACCACCGGCCGCAGGAACGCGCCTCGCCGCCAGTGGGCGGAAGTCGGCAGGGCCACGCTCGAGGTGTGCACCTCGGCCAGGTCGACCTCGGGGTGGACGACGACCAGCGCCGTCTTGCCCTGCGGCTCGAGCGCCTCCAGCAGCTCGAGCGCCCGGCTGGAGGCCTCGGGCAGGCGCCCGTCCTCGGCGTGCCGGGCCCTGAGCTCCTTGACCATCGCCTCGGCCTGGACCAGGAAGCCGCGGTTGCGGTTGGCCTGGCGGTTCTGGTCGATGTCGACGTACAGGGTGAGGGTGAACGTCTCCTGCTGGGTCAGACAGTAGAGCCGACTCAGCACGCCGCGACCGAGCATGGGCACCTCCCTTCGGGCACAGGTTCCACCACCCACTATACTGCAACGCCCCAACCCAGCCGGCCACTCCAGCACCGGTCCCGTACCCGTGCCCGTACCCGATGGGTCCCTCATCCGCTCCGCCGGAGGGCGGCGTACAGGACCAGGCCGGCGGCCACGCCGACGTTGAGCGACTCCAGGTCGCGCTCGAGCGGCACCCCCACCGCGCCGTCGGCGGCCGCGAGCTCGGCCGGGCCGAGGCCGGCCCCCTCGGCGCCGAGCAACAGCAGCAGCGGCGGCTGGGGCCGCCACTGCTCGAGGGGACGCCCC
>CAYTJW010000134.1:0-10305 GCA_964438135.1 uncultured Thermoanaerobaculia bacterium | reverse complement strand
TGCTCGGCTGCGTCCGCACCATGGCCGGGGAGAGCGGGACGCTGGCCGCGGCCGACCGGACGGCCCTGGAGGAGCGTGCCCGCGCCCTCGAGCGGCGCGGCCGCGACCTGGCCCGGTCCCTGGCGGCGCCCACGGCGACCCCTCGGGAGCTGCTCGCGCCGGGTCGCCGACTCGAGCTGTGCGTCCACCGGCTCGGCTGGGCCGACGCCGCGGCCGCCAGGCCGCACGAGGCCGACCTGCCGCCGACCCTGGCCGGCCTGGTCGAGAGCCTCGCCACGGTGACCGCGGCGGATCGGGGGGTCGAGCTCGGCGGCCCGGTCTCGCTCTGCGTCAACGAGGGGCCGCCCTTCCTCCTGCCGGTCGACCTCGCCGGCGGGCTCCACCCCTACCTCCGCCTGGCCCCGTTCGGGGTCGGCTACGACACGCCCATGAGCGACCTGGTCGGGAGGGTCCGGGACGAGGTCGCCACGACCGGGCAGGGTCTGATCCCGGACATGCTGCGGGAGGGCCTGTCGTACCTGGTCGACGACCGCAACCGCATGCTCCTGGACCTCGCCTTCCTCCCCTGCCGCGACCCGGCGGCGGTGGCCGCCCGCTACGCCACGCTCGCCCCGGCGGTGCTGGCGGGCCGCCCGGTCGACGACGCCCGGCTCGAGGGGCTGGAGCCGCTCGACCGCGTCGCCCTGCTCGCCGTCGCCGGCCTCCTCGCCCCGGCCGCCGAGGAGGCGTGGCAGCTCGCCGGGCCCGGGGCCGACCTCGACGCGCTGCGGTCGGCCTACCTGGTCTGGGTCCACGTCGCCCTCGGCAGGGTCGACCGGCCGGACGACCTCGCCAGCGCCCTGCGCCGGGCGATGGCCCTCCTCGGCCGCATCGCCACCCGCCGCGAGGCGCTGCGGAGCTGGGTCGGCCGGCGCTTCGCGGTCTACCGCAAGGACCAGCCGGCCGGCGACACGGCCGAGGAGCTGGTCGAGGCCCTGGTGAAGGAGCTGACCTCGTTCGCGGAGCGGTGCCTGACCGCGCTCGAGAAGCGCGCCGCCGAGACCGGCGACCCGCTCGCCCGGAGCGCGGCGCGACAGCTGTCCGGAGCCCTGCTGCGGGAGCTGCGGGCCGAGCTCGCGGGCGCCGAGGCCCTCGCCCGCACCAAGTTCCGCTACCGGCGCCCGGCCGAGGACCAGCACGACCTCTTCGAGGGCGGCTACCACGCCCTGGCCGCCGCCGGCCAGCTGGAGGAGCTCGGCGCGCGCCTCGCCTCCACCCATGGCTACCTGGTCGGGCTGGACCAGGACGGGCTGCTTGCCTGGGTCACCGCCTCGGGTCTCGCGTCGCAGACCTTCCACCGGCTGGTCGTGCTGTTCTCCGAGCTCCGCCTGGGCCTGGTCGAGCCGGGCCCGGACGCGCTCCGCCTGGTCGAGCCCCACCTGCCGCCCCGCGAGGACCTGAGCCTGCCCGTCTCGCTGCTGGCAGGGGCTCTCGCCGAGCGCGTTCCCGGCCCGGACCTCTCCCTCCGCTTCCCGGTCCACTCCCGGCTCGACCGCCCCGGCGAGGCGGTGCAGGTGCTCGCGCTGCACGCCGCGCTGGTGTCCGCCGAGGCCCACCTGGCGGTCGCCGGCCAGGCGCTGGCGAACCGGTCGACCCCCCGCCGGGCGACGACGGTGGTGGGTGCCCTGCAGCGGGTGAAGGAGCTGCAGCAGCTCGTCGCCGGCAGCCGCCCGGTGCTCGGCGAGCTCCGGCCCGACGACCTCGCGGGGCGGATCGAGCAGGTCTGCTCCGGGTGGCTGCAGCGAGCGCTGCAGGAGCACCGCCAGGGGCACGCCGACGCGGAGGCGGAGGAGGCGCCCGCGACCACCCGCGACCACCTCGCGGCGGACTGCCTGCTCGCCGACCTGCTGCGCGAGAGGCTGCTCGCGGAGTGCTCGACCTTCGCCTTCTGGTGCGGCATGCTGCACATGATCTGCGGCGTCTTCCTGGCCAACGAGTTCCAGGACGCCGAGGGGGCGTACCGGCACCTGGAGATCGCCTGCCGCCTCGCCCCGGACGAGCGGCCGGTGGTCGTCAACCACATGCGCGCCGCCGCCATGCGCCACGACCAGCTCGCCGGCCAGGGCAACCCGGTCGCGGCGCGGCGGGTCGTCGAGGCCTCGGCCGGCACGGTCGAGGCCTGGCTCGGCGCCCACGGCCACGCCGACCAGGAGGTGGAGCGGGAGCTGGAGCGGCTGCGGTCCCTCCTCGCCGGCCGCGCGTCGCAGCCGACCGAGTCCCTGCAGGAGGTCGACGCCGTGCAGCTGTACCGCGCCCGCCGCGTCGACACGACCGAGGACGACCGGGGCGGGGGGGACGACCGATGAGCCGGACCGTCCTCTTCCCCGACCCCGCCCTGCCGTGGGAGGGCGACTACCCCTACCGGTCGATGGAGCCCTTCGGGGTCTCCCCGGCCTCGACCGCCGCCGAGGTGCTCGACGCCTCGCTCGGGATGTCGCCGGACGACCTCGGCTCCGAGGTCAACACCTCCTGGCACGCGCTGCGCATGCCCCGGGGCAGGCTGCTCGCCGACTTCTTCCTGTACGAGCTGCCGGCGCCGCCGGCGCCGGTCGCGGTCGCGAGCGGCCTGCCCTCGGACCTCGTCCCGCGCCGCTTCCTGCTCGACCTGGTCGACGCGCTGCTCGACGACGCCGAGCTGCGGGGCGCGAACCGGGCCGCGGTCGACCCACCGGCCTCGCTGCACGGGCCGGCCCCCCTGTGGGAGCTGCCCGCGCCGGCGACGACCGACGGAGGAGGTGGCGGTGAGTGACGCACCGTACCCGGCCGCACCCGGGGGGCAGCGACTGCCGCGGGAGGAGGAGCTGCGGCGGGCCCTGCACGCCACCACCGGCGAGCTGCGGTCCTTCGTCCTCGGCTTCCTGGACATCGCCGACGCGATCGAGAGCTGGCAGGAGGGGGCCGCGGGCGAGATGGCCAAGCGGCTCGACCTCCTCCGCCGCATGTCGACCCGACTCCTGATCCTGCACGGCGTCCGCCCGACCGCCCGGCCGGGGCAGGCCCTCGACCTGACCTACCACGAGGTCGTGTCCTGCGCGCCGGACCCGACCGCAGCGGCCGACACCGTCGTCCGCGTGCTGCAGATGGGCTACGAGATGGGCGACCTGGTCCTGCGCCCGGCGCGCGTGGTCGTGGCCGCGGGGCCGGGCGCTGCCGAGGACGCGCCTGCAGCAGCGCCGGCGACCGGCAGCGGACCCACCGGAGGGGCAGATGGAGCCTGAGCAGACGCGCGAGACCGTCCCGGCCGTCGGCATCGACCTCGGGACCACCAACTCGCTGGTCGCCGCCCTGACCGCGGGCGGGGAGCCGGAGATCCTGGGCAACCGCGACCTCGAGCGGATGACGCCGTCGGTGGTGAGCCTGCCCCCGCGGCGGACCGGGGCCAACCTCGAGGAGCTCCTGGTCGGCCGCCACGCGCTCAACAACGCCAGGCGGGACGCCAGGAACACCCTCCGCTCGGTCAAGCGCCTGATGGGCCTGGCCGCGGGGGACGAGCAGGTCGCCGTGGTCCGCGCCCACGTCGCCTACGAGGTGACGGAGGACCCGGCGCAGCCGGGGTCGGTGGTGGTCAGGCTGGGCGAGCGGCTGATGACGCCGAGCGAGGTCTCGGGCCTGCTCCTGCGCCGCCTCAAGGAGGACGCCGAGACCGCCCTCGGCTGCCCGGTGACCCACGCCGTGGTGACGGTGCCCGCCTACTTCAACGAGCCGCAACGCCGCGCCACGGCTCGCGCCGCGGCCATGGCCGGGCTCAAGCTCAAGGCGCTCCTCGACGAGCCCACCGCCGCGGCCCTGAGCGAGACCTCCCGCGGGGCGACGGGCGAGGCGCGGCGGATGATCGTGTTCGACTTCGGCGGCGGGACGCTGGACGTCTCCCTGGTGCAGTTCACCGGCCGCGACTACCACGTCCCCGCCTACACCGGCGACAACTTCCTCGGCGGCGACGACATCGACCGCGCGATCTCGACCCTGATCCGCGACTGGATCCTGGAGCAGGGCGGCGAGGTCTCGGCCGACGACCTCCGCCTCGACTTCCAGCTGCGGGAGAACGCCGAGCAGGCGAAGCGGGTGCTGTGCGGCGGCGCCCCCTCGGCGGCGATCATCATCCCCAGCGCCTGTCGCAACCGCGACGGCGAGGTGCTCGACGTCGACATGGTCGTCACCCAGGACGACTTCCAGCTCCTGCTGCGCCCGATCACGGACCGCATCGTCAAGCTGATGGACGACTTCCTGAAAAAGGAGTCGATCGAGCCGGAGCAGGTGTCCGAGGTCCTGATGGTCGGCGGCTCGAGCACCGTGCCGGCGGTGCGCGCGGCCCTGGAGGAGATCTTCGAGCGGGACGGGACCCGCCGCGTCCGGTTGTCCCGGACGCCGATGGAGGCGGTCGCGCGGGGGGCGGCGATCTACGCCGGCATGATCACGGGCCTGCGCTGCATGGACTGTGGCACCGAGAGCGGGCTCGACGCCGAGACCTGCTCCGGCTGCGGCGCGTCGCTGCAGTCGGCCGCCTTCCAGTTCGACAGCAGCCGGGGCGGCAGGGCGGTCTACTCGCAGCTGCCGCGCTCGCTCGGGATCCGCTACCGCAAGGGCGAGGACGCCGACGAGTACCAGGTGATCCTGCGCAAGGGCACCGCCTACCCGACCCGGAAGCCTCACCTCGAGAGCTTCAAGATCCCCTCTCGAGACCGTTTCGTGCTGGAGATCTACGAGGGGGACGAGCCGCGGGCGTCGCAGAACCGGGTCATCTCGATCCTGGTGGTGGACCAGATCCCGACCGACGTCTCCGTCGGCGACCCGGTCAACGTCGAGTTCTCGTACGACCGCAACCGGACCCTGCTGCTGAGCCTCAGCTACCCCACCTCGAGGGGAACCCTGCGGCCGCGCTGGTGCCTCGACCAGCCCGCGGGCCCGAGGAGGCCGGACGACCCGGTGCGGGTGCTGTCGAACGAGGTCCAGCGCCTGCGGGGCTTCCTCGAGTCCTACCGCGAGCTGATGGAGCCCGGGTCACGGAAGAAGCTGCAGGAGGACCTGACCTGCGCCGAGGCGGCGATCACCAGCAGCGACCCCCGCGAGTCCGAGCGGCTGGCCGACTCGATCCGGGCGTCCATGTTCGGTGGCTGCGGCATCGCCTCGACCCTGTACCTGGCCGAGCACACCATCGCCTGCGACGACCCGGACGTCGGCCCGGCGATCGCCCAGACCGCCGCCGTTCTCCGCCAGCAGGCGCGGGCCCGCGACCCGGAGCGGGAGGTCACCCGCAAGCGTCTCGAGGAGCTCGTCCTGCACGTGTTCAGGAAGCACCACCACGCCGGCATGGGCGAGACCCTGTCCGCCGACGGCGTGCAGCTGCCGTACCGGGACTAGTGGCGCCGGAGAGCCCAGGGCTCGAGCAGGGGGGGAGATGAACGAGGTCGAGCGACAACCGATCCGACTTGGAGTCGACCTGGGCAGCGTCAGCTGCCGGGTCGCCTACGTCTACCCCGACGAGGGGCGCGAGCTGGTGCCGGTCCCCCTGACCCTGGACCAGTTCCGACCCTGCTTCCCGATCACCGAGACCCTCGGCGACCCTCTCGCGGCCCGCTTCTTCCCCAGCATCAAGCAGCGCCTCGACCCCGCCTTCGACATCAACCTGTTCGGCCAGAAGCAGGGGGCCTGCCAGATCCTGGCCAGCCTGCTGGCGCAGGCGGTGGCCGGCGCCGAGCGCTTCGCCGGTCGGGCGGTCGAGGGGATCCTGGTCGGCTACCCGATCTGGGCCGGGGTTGACGTGCAGACCAACTTCCGCTGGGCGGTCGGCCAGACCGGCATCCGCGTTGCCGCCGTGCGCAGCGAGGCCGAGGCGGCCTGCACCTTCTACCGCGACACCGACATGGCGGACGGCGGCCACGCGTCGGTGCTGCTGGTGTCGGCGGGGTTCACCGGCCTGGGGGTGGCGGCGGTGCGGATCACGCCCCGCTGGGTCAGGGTGCTGGCCGAGGCCGGCCACCAGGGGATCCTGGGCGGCAACGTGATCGACCTGGCGATCATGAACGCGCTGTTCCACCAGCTCGAGGAAGCGGGCGTTCAGGTCGCCGACGTGCGCAACCCCCAGGTGTGGTCGGCGTTCCAGTACAGCGTCGAGAAGGCCAAGGAGGCGGTCAAGGAGGGGCCGGGGGAGGAGCTGTCGGTGCCGCTGCCGCTGACGCCGGCCCTGTCGGCGCCGGTCCGGGCCAGGGTCGACGGCGGGGTCCTGCGCCGGCTGGTGAGCGAGACCATGGTGCACGCGCTGCGCGTCGTCGACCAGGTCCTGGACGAGGCGAGCCTGACCGAGGAGGACCTCCAGACCGTGCTGCTGCTCGGCGGGACGACCCACCTGCCCGACGTGACCCGCGCCCTGCGGGAACGCTTCCCGGGCAGCGCCATCCGGCACCTCGCGCCGGAGGCGGTGGCCGGCGGCGCGGCCCACCTCGCCCTCGACCTCGAGCCGGAGCCGACCGCGGCGCAGGGACAGCCCGTCGCCGACTCGGCCTGGTTCATGCCCAAGCTGGTGGTGGTGCCGGGTCTGGTGAGCCTGGTCGACCTGCCCCCCGCCGAGCCCCCCGTGCCCGCACCGGACCAGGCGGTGGCGGAGGTCGACCCGAAGGGCCCGGAGGTCGAGACGAGCCCGGTCGAGAGCCTGACCCTGGCCGAGCTCCGGCAGGCCCTCGCGGCAGGCCGGAGGGACGAGGTCGTGCGGGACCTCAGACGACTGCGGGATGCCGTGTTCGACGAGCTGCGCAAGCTCGAGGAGTGAAACTGGAACGGAGGGGGCGGGTCGGCCCGCCCCGGAGATCGACTGACGAGAGGTTGGCTGTGGCGATCACGATCGGCGACGTCACCAGGGCGCTGGACAGGGCGCGTCTGAAGTACCACCAGGTCGACGACAAGGCGGTCGTCCTCGGCATGGGCGGCAAGAGCGTCGACCTCAAGCTCCTGCTGCTGCTCGAGGAAGGCGGGGAGTACCTCAGCCTGAACGCGGTCGACTTCGCGACCTGCCCGCCCGGGCACGCCGCGCTGGAGCGGGTGCTCGAGGCCATGTGCCTGGCCAACTACCGCTACCGGGTGCTCAAGCTGGGCTGGAACGAAGAGGACGGCAGCATCCGCCCGGAGGCGAGCATCGCCATCGAGGACGCCACGTCCCTCGACGACGAGCAGCTCACCGACCTGATCGGCTACTTCTGCGCCGGGTGCGACGTGGCTCACGTCGCGATCCAGGAGGCGCTCGGCAGCCCCCCCCCCAGGGCGGCCCCGGCCAGGGGCGGGGGCTCCACCGGGAGCCGACCGCCGACCAACCCGGCCACGCTGCTGATCGGGATCGGCGTCACGCTGCTCGGGCTCGCCTGCCTGGTGGGGGTGCTGTTCATGATCTTCCGGTGAGGAGGTCGAAGCGGCGCCGGCCGGCCTCGACGGCCGGCGGGGCCGGGGCCAGGCGAGCGAGGGACAGGGAGGAGACGATGGCGGCAGAGATCAGCGAGCTCAAGCGCCTGCTCGACCAGAGCGGGGTCAGGCACGTCGACGGGCCACGAGGCGAGATCCTGGTGATGGTCGACGCCCGCCCGGAGCCGGTCAACCTGGTGGTGTCTCGAGTCGACGACGGCAAGCTGGTCCAGCTCCGGACCGTCGGCCTGCTGAACGGGCCCGAGCGGCGCTACCGGAGGGTCCTGCTCAAGGCCCTGCTCGAGGCCAACCACCGCTACAAGGTGGTCAAGTTCGCCTTCGACCCCTCGGACGGCGAGGTCGTGGCCTACGTCGACGTCCTCCTCGGCGGCGCCCGCATGACGCACACGCAGATGGAGCGCTACCTCAGGACGATGCGGACCATCGTCGCCCGGACCCGCACGCGCGCCCAGGCGATCGTCGCCACCGGCGCCGACCCGGGCGAGGAGCAGGACACCGACGAGGCGCGGGCGGCCGCGCTCCTCGAGCAGCTGCTGGAGATGCGGCGGCGGGCTCAGGCAGGGGGTGCGACCACCCCTTCCGCCTCGCCGCCGGACTCGCCCGGCCCGAAGGACGGCCGTGCCCCTGGAGGTGGCGGGCAGAGCGACTTCGAGCGGTTGCTGGAGGACATCAGCGACGACCTCAAGCGACAGAACTGACGGTAGACTGGAGCTGCCGACCCGACACAGGACACGGCCGGCGCTGGAGGTGAGCCGTGAGGCACCGAGTGTTCATGCTGCTCGCTGTGGCTACCGTCTGGCTGGCGTGGGTCCCGCTCCTGCCGGCCGCCGACTGGGAACGGATCGGCGAGCTGACGGTCGACTTCGCCACGGACCGCGACGCGATCAGCGTCGCCCCGACCCGAGGCCCCTACGACACGATCAAGCTCAAGGTCCACCGCAACGGCATCGAGGTCCTCGACCTGCGCGTCACCTACGCCAACGGCTCGAGCCATGACGTCAGCGTGCGCAGCTTCATCCCCGCCGGCGGCGAGTCCCGCCTGATCGACCTGCCGGGCCAGGACCGCGTCATCCGCAAGATCGAGCTGGTCTACCGCAGCCGCGGCGGCTCGGGTCGACGGGCGGTGGTCAAGGTGTACGGCATCCGAGGCGACGCCCCGCCGCCGCACGGCGCGGTCACGACCCGCTGGCAGGCGCTGGGGGAGCGGACGATCGGCGCGGGGGTCGACCGCGACTCGATCCCGGTCGCCTCGAGCGAGACCGGGTGGCGCCTGCTGAAGCTCGAGGTCCTGTCCGGCGACCTCGACCTGCTCGAGCTGTCGGTGGTGTTCGGCAACGGCGAGGTCGAGCAGCTCGAGGTCCGGCGGCACCTCAAGCCCGGCGAGGAGAGCCGACCCCTCGACCTGCCCGGCGAGCGGCGCCAGATCCGCCGCGTCGACCTGGTCGGCCGGCGCGGCTCCCTCGCCGCCGGCCCGACCGTGGTCCGTCTCTGGGGCGCCGAGTAGGAGATCGCGCACCCGCCCGTCCCGATGGGCGGGGGAGCTGACGGCTGAGCCTCTTTCGAAACGCCCTTCCACGGACGTCTGTGACCTTCCGTGGTGCTCCGGCGGGCGCCCTCCAGCTCCCTGTCATTCCGAGCCCGGGCTGGGCGGGCGGGCGTGCTCGGGCGAGGAATCCTTTGTGGAGAAAGAGCTTGCCACGGCGACATCGCTTCTTGCTGGCCGTCTCGCCATGGGTCCCCCGCGAGGGATCCCTCGTCGACCCTGCGGGTCTCCTCGGGATGACAGGGGTTTTGAAACAGGCTCGGCTGACTGCCGCTGCTCAGCCCTGCTTGAGCCGCGCCAGGATCTCTGACAGCACGCGGTCGGCGTCCCCCTCGTCGACCTGACAGGTCCCCGCCCCGGGGTGGCCGCCGCCGCCGTAGGCGGCCATCATCTGGCCGACGTCGACGGTGCAGGTCCGGTTGAAGATGTTGTGCCCGACCTGGATCGAGATCCTGCCCCCGCCCTTGACCCGCGACAGCCGCACCGACACGCTGGCCTGCGAGGCGCCCTGCAGGGTGTAGACGAGGAAGCGGTTGCCGGGCGGGATCTCGCCCACGCTCCGCAGGTCGGTGACGAGGACGGTGTCGTCGATGCGCGTGTGCTCGCGCAGGATCTGCTCCGCCTCCATCATGCAGCGGCGGTAGTGGTCGATCCGGGCCCTGATGTCCGGCAGCTCGAGGATGGCCTCCGGCTCGTGCTCCAGCAGCAGGCGCGGCATCATCTGCGTCATCTCGCGATTGGAGATGCGGAAGCTGTGGTGGTAGCCCAGGCCGGTGCGCGGGTCGACGACGAAGGCCAGGAGCATGGCCGGCTCCGGGCTGGTGACGTCGGCCCAGGTCAGGTTGGCGCTGTCGAATCGGTCGACCACCTCGAGCAGGCGTTCGAACCGACGCAGCTCGGGGTGCTGCGGCAGCAGGTACTCGTACACCAGCCGAGCGGCGCTCGGCGCCAGGGCGAAGCGGCCGACGAACGACCCCGGCCGGCGGTCGGTCGTGTCCTCGCTGCCGTGGTGGTCGAACCACATGCCACACCCGTCGACGTACGGCAGGTTGCACACCACGTCGTTGGCCGAGACCGGGACCTTGCCGTCCTGCACGTCCTTGGGGTGGACCTGGATCATCTCGTCGGCCACGCCCGCCGCCATGAGCAGGGTGGCGCACATCACACCGTCGACATCGCCGCGGGTGACCACACGCATGGAGGGACCTCCTTCGCCGCCGTCGGCGTTCGAGTCGAGTATACGCGAGGTCGGGTGGATCGTCCCGGGCGGTGGGCGCCGCGGCGACCGACCCGGCCCCGGCCCGCGCCGGGGCGCG
>CAYTJW010000133.1:0-10424 GCA_964438135.1 uncultured Thermoanaerobaculia bacterium | reverse complement strand
CACTCGACGCAACTGCACGCGCCGGGAGTTCGTGGCGATCGGAGCTGCCGCCGCCGCGGCGGGCCTGGCCGGGCTCGGCGCGGCGCAGCAGCCGGCGCCGGCGGCGCAGTCCAGCCGGGTGGTGCTGGTGCGGCGACGGGAGGTGCTGGGGGCGTCCGGCGAGGTGGACGCCGCGGTGCTCGCCACGATGCTCGACGAGGCCGTGGTCGCCCTGCTCGGCGCGGCGAGCGCCGCCGCGGCCTGGCGGGCGCTGCTGCGGCCGACCGACGTCGTCGGCATCAAGAGCAACGTCTGGCGCCACCTGCCGACCCCGCCCGCGCTCGAGGCGGCCCTGCGCGAGCGGGCGCTCGCCGCCGGGGTGGCGGAGGGCGACGTGGCCGTCGACGACCGCGGGGTGCTGGAGAACCCGGTCTTCCGGCGCGCGACCGCCCTCGTCAACGTCCGGCCGCTGCGCACCCACCACTGGGCGGGGCTCGGCACCTGCATCAAGAACTACGTCATGTTCGTGCCCGACCCGTCGGCCTACCACGACGACGGCTGCGCCCGCCTGGGCGAGATCTGGCAGCACCCGGAGGTGGCGGGCAAGACCAGGCTGAACGTGCTGGTCATGCTCACGCCGCAGTTCCACGGCCTCGGCCCGCACAGCTTCTCGCCGGCGTACACCTGGCCCTACGGCGGCCTGCTGGTCGGTCGCGACCCGGTGGCGGTCGACGCGACCGGCGCGCGCATCCTCGCCGCCCAGCGCCGGCTCCACTTCGGCGAGGAGCGGCCGCTGGTGCCGGGGCCGCACCACATCGCCGTCGCCGACCGGACCTACCGTCTCGGCGCCAGCGACCCGGCCCGCATCGAGCTGCTGCGCCTGGGCCTCGAGGAGGGGTCGCTGATCTGACCCTCCCGAGCCGCCCGCCGCACCCGGGCGGGTGGGGGAGGCTGACGGCTGAGAGCTGACCGCTGTTCCCCGAAAGGAGCTCCCCGTGAAGAAGTCGCTCGGCGCGCGCACCCTGGCGTACCCCACGCCGGTGTGGCTCATCGGCACGTACGACGACAGTGGGCGGGCCAACGTCATGACCGCCGCGTGGGCCGGGATCTGCTGCTCGCGGCCGCCCTGCGTCGACGTCTCGCTGCGCCGCGCCACCGCCACCTTCGGCCACCTGCAGGCCCGGCGGGCGTTCACGGTCTCCGTCCCGCCCGAGCGGCTGGTGCGTGAGGCCGACTACTTCGGCCTCGCCTCGGGCCGGGAGGTCGACAAGCTGGAGGCGACCGGCCTGGCCGCGGTGGCGAGCGACGTGGTCGACGCGCCCTACCTCGCCGAGGCGCCGCTAGTGCTGGAGTGCCAGCTGCTGCACACCCTCGAGATCGGGCTCCACACCCTGTTCGTGGGCGAGATCCGCGACGTCAAGGCCGAGGAGTCGGTGCTCGACGCGCGCGGCCTGCCCGACCCGGAGCGGGTGCGGCCGCTGGTCTACCTGCCCGAGGTGCGCCACTACCACGGCCTCGGCCCGTGCCTCGGCACCGCCTTCGACCTCGGCCGCACGGTCGGCCCGGTGGAGCGGGAGTAGGGCGGCCGCCCCGGCCGCGTCCCTACCTGCCCGACCGCGGGTCCTCGACCGTGGTCGTGGCGGGTGCGGCGGGGTAGACGGCGATGCCCCAGGCGTCGGGGTCGTAGGGCGGGGCGTCGTTCCACCGGCCCCAGGCGTGGGAGCCGTCGGTCGCGTAGCGGAGCTCGTAGGTTCCGGGCGCCAGGGTCAGGGTGGCGCGGGCGACGCGGTTCTTGTCCGCCCCGCCGGCGTGCTCGGTGGCCGGGTAGCGCATCTCCCAGACGGTGGCGCCGCTCGAGTCGGTGATCCAGCCGCGGTCGAACATCTCGCCGCCGGAGCCCTCGCCGAGCGCGACCACCCGCACGGTGGTCCGCGCCGCGAGCCGGAGCTCCTGGCGGCCGTTGGCGTTGTTGCCGACCCGGTGGATCCGGGCCAGGGCCGCCGTCTCCCGGGCGGGGTCGAAGGGGACGACCACCCCGGCCGGCAGGGAGCCGCTCGCGGCGGCCACGGTCACCCCCCAGCGCCCGGGCTCGGCCGGCGGGGCGTCGTTCCAGCCGGCCGGGGAGTGCGATCCGTCGGTGACGAAGTGGACCACGTAGCGGCCCGGCGCGAGCGGCACCACGGCCTCGACCAGGCGGTTCTTGCTCCCCCCGCCGGCGCTGGAGCTCGAGGCCCAGGTCATGGACCACACCGGCTCGCCCGTGTCGGCGGCCACGATCCAGCCGTAGTCGAACATCTGCCCGCCCTTGCCCTCGCCGACCGCGTGCACCAGCACCTCGAGCGGCTGCCGCAGCTCGAAGCCGGCCGCGCCGCGGGCGTCGTCGCCGAGGCCGGTGACGGCGGCGACCACGGCGTGCTCGAGCGGGTCCGAGTAGTCGAAGGTGGCGACCGCCGTGGGGCCCGGCCCCAACGGGCGCACGACCAGACCCCAGGCGAACGGGTCGTGGGGCGGGGTCGAGTTGAAGCGGGGGCAGGAGTGGCTCGAGTCGGTCGTGACCGTGGCCAGGTAGCGGCCCGGCGCGAGCCTCACGGTCGCCCGCGCCTCGCGGTTCTTGGCCGCGCCGCCGGCCGGCTCCGAGCCCTCGTGGGTCAGCGCCCACACCGGCCGCCGGGTGGCGGCGTCGACGATGGTCGCGACGTCGTAGGGCTCGCCCCGGCCGAGCTCGCCCAGGGCCCGCACCTCGACCTCCAGCGGCGCGGTGACGAGGAGGCCCTGGCGCAGGGTGGCCGAGTCGCCGACGCAGGTCAGGGCGACCACCGCCCCGGCGGCCAGGCGGGACCGCACGCTCTGGGCGGTGACGGCGCCTTCACCGCGCCCCTCGCCCTTGACCCACACCTCCACCTGGTCGACCTGGCCCTCGGCGTCGACCCCGCGCAGGGACAGGAAGGACCACACCCAGGCCCAGAAGCCGGTCGGCTCCGGCGCGCCGGGGAAGGTGGCGACGTAGAGCTCGTACGACCCGGCGCCGAGCCGCGCCGTGGTCTTGAAGTGGGCGGTCGAGGTGCGGACCCGGTACTCGGCGGCGTGGTCGAGCTGCCAGGCCACCCGCCGCGAGCTCGCGTCGAGGATCCACGCCGCCATCAGCTCGCGGTTGGCGGACGGACGCAGCCGGACGCCGCCGATCTCGACCTCCTGGTCGCGGTCGAGGGTGAAGCCACGAGCCGCGACCTGGTCGAGGGCGATCCGCTCGACGCGGGCCAGCTCGCCGCCGGCGTGGGCCGGGGCGACCAGCAGCGCCAGGGCGAGGGTCGAGAGCGCGAGTCGCATGACGGCCTCCCGGTCACGAGCGTGACCCGTTCGATACTACGCAGATTCCGGCCGGCCGGTTCGGCGGCTCTCACCACCAGAGCTCGAGCAGGGTCAGCGCCCAGTTGCCGGCCAGGGCGACGCCGACGAGGACCAGGCCGCGGTCGAGCCAGGACCCGCCCCGGTCGAGCGCCCCGCGGGCGGCCGGCGCGGCCAGCCAGAGGCCGTGGCGGAGCGCCTGGGCGGCGACGTACAGCATCACCAGCCACCCCAGCCGGTGGTGGTGGAGGCTGGCCGCGAGGTCGCACCGGGCGAGGTCGACCCAGGAGCGGGTCAGGCCGCAGCCCGGGCAGGGCAGGCCGGTGGCGCGGTGGAAGCCGCACAGGTCCGGCAGCGGCACGCCGCCGACCGCGAGGCCGACGTCGGTGGTCGCGACCTGGCCGAGCAGCGCCGCAGCGGCGAGCAGACCGCCGCAGGTCGCGAGCCCCACCAGCCGGGGCACGGCCTCGGGCGAGAGGGTCGGGCGCGGGCCCGGCAGAGAGGCCTCGGTCGACCTCAGCTGAAGGCCGCCTTGACCTCGGGCTTGAACAGCACCACCAGGGCCCAGATGCCGAAGCCGAGGCCGAGCAGGCAGCACGGGCAGCCGTGCAGGCACGGGATCACGGCCAGGATCGCGCCGCACAGGGCCAGGCCCCAGCTCTTCAGGCCCTTCATCATCAGGCCGGCGAAGATGATGATCGCGCCGATGCCGAGCTGGATCACGGCCGACACGATCTGGAAGGCGCCGGAGCTCGACATCTCGATCCAGCGCATGAGCTCGGGCGGCAGCTGGCCGGTGTCCATGCCCGGCGGCAGCCCGCCCATGCCCGGGAACAACCCCTTCATGAACAGCGCGCTGACCAGGCCGAGGAGGGCGCCGACGATGTCGAGGGCGCCCAGCACCATGAGGGCGATGGCCGGCCCGGAGACCTTGCGCGCGGCGTCGCCGCCGCCCCCTCCGGTCGGCGGCGGGGCCCAGGCCGGCGGGGGGGACATGGGCGGCGGGGGCGGTGAGTAGCTCGGCGGCTCGTAGCTCATGCGTCTCCTCCTTGGCGGGACTCGCGTCGCGGTGGTCGCACCGCCACCGAGTATAGCGCGGTCGCCCGGGACGCGCCGGTGGAGGCGGCGGCGCCTCGCGCCGTCCCGGGCGGCTCGACCGGAGAACGCCGGGTTCGTCCGACCCGGCTCGGGTGGGCCGTCGTGGGTCCCGCCGCGGCCTGTCGCTGGCGGCGCCCCGCCTCGCCTGCTACCCTCGGCCTGGCCGGTCGACGACGGTGGGCGACCCGCTACCGGTCAGGGCTTGACGCTGGAGGCGCGCGATGTTCTGCACCCACTGCGGCGAGGAGATCCAGGCGCAACAGCAGGTCTGCGTCCGCTGCGGCTTCGCCGCCGGCGCCGGCGCCTCTTTCTGCGCCCACTGCGGCAACGGCGTCACCGCTGGCCAGGCGGTCTGCGTCCGCTGCGGCTTCCCGCTCCGACCGGGCGGAGGAGCGACCTCGGGCAGCGTCCGGGCGGTCGCGATCCTCTGCCTGGTCGGCGGCATCTGGGCCGCGGTCGTCGTCCTCGGCTACCTCGCCTTCGCGCTGGCGACCTTCGGCATCGGCTGCCTGTTCGCGCCGCTGGCCGGTCTGTGGGTGGCCGTCGCCATCATCGGCATCCTGAAGGGCAGCCGCATGCTCCGCGACGATCCGGTCCGCGGCGGCCCGCCCGTCGCCCTCGCCGTGCTGCAGCTGATCTGCGCCATCGGCTGCGACCCGGTGAGCGTCGGCATCGGCATCGCCCTGCTGGTCCTGATGTCCACGCCGGAGGTCAAGCGCCACTTCGGCCGCCTGCCCGCCCCGGGCGTGTCCGGCTGAGCGCCGAGCGCTCGCCCGTCAGGGCGCCGGCGCCGGCGTGGGCGCCGGCGCCGGGGCCCGCAGCTCCTCGCCGCGCTCCTCCACGATGCGTCGGTACCAGGGCTCGGGGTAGCGCGGGTGCTCGACCTGGCGGTCCGGGGTCTTGAGGTTGCCGTCCATGTACCTGACCAGCAGCTGCTCGCCGAGGGCCCGCCAGCGGCGTGTGACCATGTCGCCCATCGCCACCGAGTAGCGGGTGAGGTGGTCGCGGGCGAGGTCGGGCGAGGTGGCGTGGAGGGCCAGGGCCGAGGCCTCGACCGCCGCCTGGTCGGCCAGGAACCGGCCCTCCAGCTCGCGCTGCGCGTCGAGCACGTCGACCACCATCTCGGACCAGCGCGAGTAGGTGTAGTTGGAGACCCAGTTGAAGACCCAGAAGGCGGAGTCCCAGGAGAAGTCGAACAGGGTCGCGACGCCGGGGGCGAAGGTCGCCGGCGCCTCGCGGATGCCGCAGTACATGGGCGTGTAGACCGTCAGGTAGGTGTCGTCGAGGCCGAACCAGAGCACGCCGCCGATCGGGTCGGGCAGCGACGACCGCATCTGGGCGACGAACGAGTAGCCGGTCTGCTGGGTGGAGATGGCCCGCTCGTGGACGTACTTCCGGCCGTCGAGCTCCCACTCCATCGGCCGCCAGCGGTAGGGGCAGGCGTAGGGCCCGGCGCCGACGCCGACCGACAGGTCGAGCGGGGTGCCCTCGAAGTGGTCGCGCATGAGGGCGAAGACGTCGGCCACCGCCAGCTTGCGGTCGGGCTTGACGAACAGCGGCAGGCGCGGTTGGGACGGGTCGCCCTTGACGAGGTCGAAGGGCAGGTCGAGGGACGGCGCCGCCCGCCGGTAGACGCTCCAGACCCGCGAGTCGCAGAAGCGCAGGGCGCCGAAGTCGAACGGGGCATAGGCGTCGGCGAAGGAGAAGTCCTCGTCCGCGCCGTCGAAGTAGCCCTTGCGGCGGGCGAACTCGACCACGTCGGGCGAGTACAGCCAGTTGGCCGGGTCGTTGCGCGGGAACTGGCGGATTCGCGGCTGGTTGGCGTGGGCCGAGATGGTCCCGTCCGGCAGCCGGAACGCGACCCAGACCGCCCCGTTCTCGCCCTTGCCCTTGCCGATCAGCTCCAGCAGCCAGACCTCGTCCGGGTCGGCGATGGAGAACGACTCGCCGGTCGAGGCGTAGCCGTGCTCCGCGACCAGGCTGGTCATGACCTCGACCGCCGCGCGGGCGGTCGTCGCCCGCTCCAGGGCGATCGACATGAGCGAGCCGTAGTCGAGGATGCCGGTCGGCTCGGCCAGCTCCTCGCGGCCGCCGAAGGTGGTCTCGCCGATCGAGACCTGGTGCTCGTTCATCAGCCCGACCACCCAGTGGGTGCGCGCCGCCTGGGGGATGCGCCCCAGGTACGTGCCCGAGTCGCCGTCGACGACCTCGCGCGTCGCGCCGGCGGGGAAGACACCGCCGGGGGTCACGGACAGCTCGCCGAGGAGCTCGTGCGAGTCGGCGGCGTAGGTGACGAAGGTGGAGCCGTCGGCCGACGCCCCCCGGGTGACGAGGATGTTGGTGCAGGCCGAGGCGCGGTCGGCGACGACCGTCGCGACCAGCACGGACAGGCAGACGACGAGCAGGCGAGTGCGCACGGGGTGTCCCTCCATGCCGCCCTCCGGCGGCGGCCCGGGGATGATAGCAGGGCAGCGGTCGGGAGGGCCGTGCCGCCGGCCCTCCCGGCGGCGCGGGTGAGACCCGGCAACCCGCGCCGCGGTTCCCCCTCTACGGGGTCACACTCGACCAGGCGTCGGTCATGCCGCTCTCGAAGCCATCCCGGAAGACGAAGTTCGGCCCGCCGACGTAGCAGAGGTGGGGAGCCGCGTCCAGGCATTGGGAGCCGCCGGTCACCGTGGCCAACCAGGAGAGGACCGAGCCGAGGTCGACCCGGCCGTGGAGCCCGAACTGCTCGCAGCCTGCGTCGGCGGCCGACGCCACGCCGACGACCGCCGGCGCGGACATCGCCTGCTCGAGCACCGGCCCGCCGCTGTCGCCGTCGCACACGTTGACCACCGTGCCGTCGGTGAGGAACTGGGAGGTCTCGACCTGGATGATCGGAGCGTTCCCGAGGTGCTTGGCGCCCATGCCGCCGCCGTCGGCGATGCCGTAGCCGACGAGGGTCACGACCTCCCCCACCCAGGAGCTGCCCATCGCGTCGGCGTTGAGGGGCAACGCCTGCGCGTCCGCGTCGCGGGTCAGCCCCACCAGGCAGTAGTCGAAGGCGAGAGTGCCCGGGTCCCAGGAGGGGTGCTGGACGACCTCGGCGACCGGCACGAGGTCGGCCGGCGGCAGGTTGACCCGCGGCCCGACGAAGAACGCGGCCGGCTGGGCGTCGGCGCAGTGGGCTGCGGTCAACACCCAGCGAGCGGAGACGAGGGTGCCGGTGCAGACCAGCGAGCCGTCGGCGCCGAGCAGGGCGCCGATGCCGCGGTGGAGGCTCGTCGGGGTGCCACCGACCACCTCCGGGCCGGAATCGGCGGCGGCTGGGCCCGCCGCGAGCGCGAGGGCTGCGAGCGCGGCGCCGCACACGACAGGACGGGAGCGCAGTACTCGAGACACCGGATCCTCCTGCACCGACCATGCCGGTGAACGCACTTGAGACATCGTCTCTTCCCGACGCGGGGGGAGACGCTGCGGCCCGCTCGGCGGCTCGACGACCCGGCGGACCGGCAGCGCGCGCAGCGCTGCCCGGAACGGGGGACCGCCAGGTCAGGTTCCGGAGCCGACATGCTGGCATGCCGACCAACGGTTCGGTTGGCAGGGGAGAGCGATGACCACCGGTGGTCCGCAGCCTCGAGACCAGCGCCGCCACTCAGGTGAGGTCGACCCCAGGGCGATCGTGGCCGCCCGGGAGTGCCACGGTGTCGGGCCCGGGGCCCGAGCTCGCACGCCGCGGGGGTCGCCCCTCTGCCGGGGGAATCGGCTCCGGCAGCGACCGGTTCCCCGGGCAGGGTGGGACGCCCGGCAGGGGCAGCACCGTGACGCCGCGGCTCCCGTGTCGGCCGCGGCGGGAGAAGGAGGACCTGTGGCGCCGACCACGGCCTGGCTGGTCTCGTTGAGCCTGCTCTCGGCCGCGGTCTCGGTTGAGGCCCAGCCGGCGTCGGTCGCCCCGTCCGCCGACGAGCGTCTCTACCGCGCCGCCCTGGCGGCCGCCGCCCCCTGGCCGGCCGAGGAGGTCATGTACGACGCGGCCTTCGCGCCCGCCGGGGAGCGGGTCGCGACCACCGGCTGGACCGGGTTGGTCGAGCTCCGCGACGCGCGGACCGGCGCGGTCACGCGCTCCTGGACCGGCCACGGGCAGTCGGGCGTGCGGGTCGTCTGGTCAGCCGACGGGAAGTGGCTCGTGACCACCGGCAACGACGGCAGAGTGGTCGTGTGGGACGCGGACGGCGGGGGCCAGCGCGCCGTGCTGGCCACGGTCGACGGACCGCAGCTCACCGCCCTGGCCGCGCACCCGAGCTCGGGTGTGGTCGCGGCGCAGACCGTCGCCGGCACGGTCGCGCTGTGGGAGCTGCCGTCGGGCGCGCTCCTTCACACCTTGAGTGACCCCGACCGCGCCGTCGTCGACCTCGCGTTCAGCCCGGACGGGCGCACCCTGGCGTGCGGTGGGCGAGACGGCACGGTGGCGCTGTGGGACTGGTCCGCCGGCCGGCTCCTGCGGCGGTTGGAGCACGGGCGCGGTGGGGCGCACCCGGCCTGGAGCCCGGACGGCGGCACGGTCGCGGTCGGCGGCGACGACGGTGCGATCTCGCTGTGGGCCGCGTCCACCGGCGCCCGCCTTCGCACCCTGCGCGGGCATGACGGAGGGGTCAACGCCGTGCGCTTCGCGCCGGACGGGCAGCGCCTGGCGAGCGCCTCGGGCGACCAGACGGTGTGCGTCTGGGAGCCGTCCGGCGGCGACCCGCTCCTGTGCGTTCCCTTCGCCGACCAGGTCTACTCCCTCGCCTGGAGCCCGGACGGCACGCGCCTGCTCGCCTTGCCCCTCGCCCGGGCGCTGGTGAGCCTCGGCTCGCTCGCCCCTGGCGCGGGACAGACCGGGTGACCCCTCCGCGCGCGCCGGGGGCTCGGGATCGGCCGGCGCGGCTGCGGAATGCCTGGGTCCCCATCCGGTGCTGCCCCGGCTGCAGGCCGAGCGGGAAGGTGGCCACCAGGCTGCCGTCGCCGTCGCAGAGGTCCACCTCCAGCTGGGCCGGGACGGTGCCGGCGTTGGGGGAGGCCAGGCTGCTGCGGCAGGCCTGGTTCCCGGTCGGGTGGGAGGGCCGGGCGCTGTCCCCGGCCGCGAGCCCGTCCTCCGCCCGAGTCGCGCCGCAGAGCTGGCCGAAGGTGCCGCCCGGGTGGCAGGCGGCGTCGCCGGCGACGAGGTCGCAGGTCCTGGAGGTCACCGGCACCGGCCGGTCCGAGCGCACCTCGAGCGCGCCGCTGCCCGAGCTGCCGAGGTCGTCGACCACGTCCGAGATGAGCGACAGCGAGCCCGCCGGCAGGGAGGTCGCGCTGGAGCGGACCCCGTCCGCGGCGAATGCGCGCAGCTCGAGGCTGGCCGCGCCCCCGGTCGCGAGCACGCCGAGCGCGGTCCGCCCCTGGCCCTCGGCCGGACCGGCGCCGTGGGCCGCCGACTGCACCCGGCTCGCCGCCTGCGGCGTCTCCTCGAGCTCCGCCACGACCTCGACGCCGACGCTGCGGCTCGCCAGCTCGACCCCGTCGTGCGAGACGCCGAGCCGAGCCGCGCCGGCCGCGTGCGGCACCAGCTCGACCGAGTGCGCCGGCTCGGCCGCCGGGTCGAGGTGGGGGTTGGAGACACCCCCCGAACCTGGCGCATGGTCATGAGGCAGGTGCGCTTCGTCTGGCAGTTGCCGAGGGAGCGCGAGCCTCTTCCGACCAGGCGCCTCTTCGACCGGCACCGGCGGGGCCGGGAATGCCAGAGTGCCGGCCCTGGCACCGATCCGGTAAGTTGTTGAGGACGTTGGGTCGGTCTTTGGGGGGGTGCGGACCCAAACCTGTCCGGTTTTTCGGGGGATGGGTGCAGACTTCGGGGCATGACGGCGAGTGGTGGGCAGGGCGAGCTGTTCCCCGGGGTGGCCGGTAGTCGCGAGGTCGGGGTCATCAACGAGCGCTGTCGCTTGCGGCAGGAAGCACAGCAGCGTGTCGTGGTCGTGGCCGGTCTCCCGTTTCATCACTACCGG
>CAYTJW010000132.1:0-10429 GCA_964438135.1 uncultured Thermoanaerobaculia bacterium | reverse complement strand
GACGCTGCCGCCCACCGGCGTCAGCTCGCCCGACCCGTCCTCGACCTCGCCGAACGGGGCGTCGACCGTGCCAAGGTCGAGGGCGGCGAGGGCGTCCGCCAGCTCGTCGCCGCTCTGGGGGCGGTCCTCGGGCCGCTTGGCCAGGCAGCGCCGGACCGCGGCCGCGAGCCCGGCCGGCAGGTCCGGGCGCAGCGCCGCCAGGTCGGGCGGGCCCTCGCGGACCACCTTCAGCGACAGCTCCGGCAGCGACTCGGCCGCGAAGGGCTTGCGGCCGGCGAGGAGCTCGAACAGCACCACCCCGAGGGCGTAGAGGTCGCTGCGGCCGTCGACGGGCTGGCCCTGGATCTGCTCCGGCGACATGTAGGAGGGGCTGCCGAGCAGGGAGCCGGCGGCCGTCATCTCCGAGGCGTCGAGCCGGGCCACGCCGAAGTCGGTCAGCTTGACCGTGCCGTCCGCGCCGACCAGCACGTTCGACGGCTTGAGGTCGCGGTGCACGACCCCCTTGCGGTGGGCGTGGGCGAGGGTGCGGGCGAGGGTGGCGGCGATCGCCACCGCCTGCCCCGCCGAGGGGCGCCGCTCGGCGTCGAGGAGCGCCCGCAGGGTGACGCCCTCGACCAGCTCCATGGCGATGTAGACCAGGTCCTGCCCCTCGTCCTCGCCGACGTCGTGCACGGCGACGACGTTGGGGTGGGACAGTCGGCCGGCGGCCCGCGCCTCGCGCAGGAACCGCTCCCGCGCCGTCTCGCCGTGGCTGCTGGCGAGCTCGGGCCGCAGCACCTTGAGCGCCACCCGGCGGTCGATGAGCGGGTCGTGGGCGAGGTAGACCACCCCCATCGAGCCGCGGCCCAGCAGGCCTTCGACGACGTAGCGGCCGACCCGGTCCGGGGCGTTCACCGGCCGATTCTACGACAGAGGCGGGGGGCGACGGAGGCGCGGGCACGGGCGTCCGGGGCGTGTCACGGGCCCGCGGGTCTGTCGTACCCTGGCCAGCGTTGAGTGGCGTGTGAGACCCGTTCGCACGGCAGTTGCCGTTCTCGCCCTCGCCGCCGTCGCCGCCTGCGCCCTGAGGCGGTCGGCCCCGCCGCGGCCGCGCGGGGAGGACGCGCCCCCGGCCGAGTTCTCGGCGGCCCGCGCCGAGGAGACCCTGCGTCGCCTCCTCGCCGAGGAGACACCGCGGCCACCCGGGAGCCCCGAGCACCAGCGCTTCCGGCAGCGGCTCGAGGCCGAGCTCGGCCACCTGTCCCTCGTGCCGCGCGTGGAGCGGGGCTTCGCCTGCAGCCCGCGCGGCTCCTGCGCGTACCTGGCCAACCTCCTCGCCGAGCTCCCCGGCTCGGCCCGGGGCCCGGCGGTGCTGCTCGTGGCCCACTACGACTCGGTCGAGGCCGGGCCGGGGGCGAGCGACGACGCGGCCGGCGTCGCCTGCGTCCTGGAGACCGCGCGGGCGCTGCTGACCGCGCCGAGGAGGAACCCGGTGCTGCTCCTCTTCACCGACGGAGAGGAGGCGGGGCTGCTGGGGGCCGAGCTCTTCGCCCGGTCCGAGCAGGCACGGGCGGTGGGCGCGGTGGTCAACCTCGAGGCGCGCGGCACCAGCGGGGCGAGCTTCATGTTCGAGACCAGCCGCGACAACGCCTGGCTGGTTCGGCGGGCCGTCGCCCGCCTGCCGCGGCCGGTCACCAGCTCGGTGTTCAGCTTCGTCTACGACCGGCTCCCCAACGACACCGACCTGAGCGTCTTCAAGCGCGCGGGTCTGCCCGGGCTGAACCTGGCGTTCATCGGCTCGGCCGCCCGCTACCACACCCCCCAGGACTCCCTCGCCAACCTGTCCCGCGCCGCTCTCCAGCACCAGGGTGACAACGCCCTGGCCCTGGCCCGCGCCCTCGCCGGCGTGGACCTCGCCTCCCCCCCGCCGGGCAGGGCCGTGTTCTTCGACCTCGCCGGCCTGGTCGTGCTGTGGTGGCCGCGGGGGCTCAGCCCGGTGCTCGCCCTCCTCGCCCTCACCCTGGTGAGGGTCGCCGCCGCCCGCCGGGGCGGGCGGCTCGTGCCCCGGGGCCGGGTGGTGCTGCCGTTTCTCGCGCCGCTGCTCGGCGCCGTGGCGGCGGGAGCCGTGTGGCAGGCCCTCCGCCTGGCCCGGGCCTGGCCGGTGACCTTCGTCGCGCACCCCGGTCCGGCGGTGGTGGCCGCCGCTGCGGCCGCCCTCGCGGTGGTCCTGCCGGCGCTGGTCCTCGAGTCGCGCTGGACCGGGTCGCCGGCCGACGCCTGGGAGCGGTTCTGGACCTCCACCGCGCTGGTCGGCCTCGCGCTCGCGCTGGCCGCGCCGGAGCTCTCCCATCTCGCCGTCGTCCCCGCCCTCGCCGCCGGGCTCGCCCGCCTCCTGCTGCCGGAGGCCGTCGCCGTCTGGACACCCTTCGCCCTGCTCGGCCTGGTGCTCCTCGCGCTCGCCCTGCGCTTGCCCGAGGCGCTGGGGCCGGTCGGCCTGCCGGTCGTGGGCCTGGCCGCGGGCCTGGTCCTCGCCTCGGTTCCCCTGCCGGCCACTCGCGGGGCGACGGGGCGGGTCGCCGCCGCGCTCGTCGGCGTGGGCGCGGTGGCGATGATCGCGGCCATCGCCCTGCCGGCCGTCACCCCCGACAGCCCCGAGCACGGCTCGATCCTGCTCGTCGAGGGGGAGGGCGAGGGGGCGGCGACGCTCGTCATCCGCCCCGAGTCGGGCCGGCTCCCGGGGGCCCTCGCGGCTGCCGCCCGGTTCGAGGGAAGGGCGCGGGCCCTGCCGTGGGCGCGGCCGTCCGCCGCCTTCGGGGCGGCGCACCCGTCGCCCGGCCTGCCGTTCCCCGGCGTCGAGGTGCTCGAGGAGCGACGCCGCCCGGACGGCGAGCGGCACGTGACCCTGAGGATCGCGTCCGCCCGGGGGGCGGGCACGGTCGGCCTGGCCCTCGTCGAGGGGCCCGGGGCGAGCGTGACCCGGGTCGAGGGGCAGCCGCTGCCCTCTGGCCATGGCTCCGGGCCGGGGCTGGTCGTCTGCCGGGGCACGCCGCCAGGGGGGGTGGTGGTCGAGCTGAGCCTCGCCGGGGAGCCGCGCGGTGCCTTCGTGTTCGACTGGAGCCCGGGGCTGCCCGAGAGCGCGCTCGAGGTCAGGGGGAGCCGCCCGGCCACCGTCGCGCCCGCCGATGGCGGCGACGCCACCGTGCTCTACCGGCGCACCTCTCTCTGATTGACCCGCACCGTGCCGGCCGGCCCGCCAGACCACGGCCCCCCGGCGACGAGGGCGGGCGCGGGACGAGCGCGTCCCTCCCGCCAGACGCCGCTCAGGTCGGGGGCGGCTCGCCGATCCGGACCAGCAGGCCGGCGGCGACGGCGCCGGGGAGGTCGGTGCGCAGCCGCTCGAGGGCCTCGCGCGGGTCGCGGTCGGGGGCGAGACAGAAGCCGACGGCGCGGTCGCGGCCCTCCTCCTTGGCGGTGTGGAGGGCGGCGTCGGCGATCCTCACCACCTCGTCCCAGGCGTAGTCGGCCGGATCGGCGTGAGCCGGGAAGTAGGTGTAGCCGATGGAGCAGGTCATGGTCACGGTGCCACCGGCGTCGACCGGGATCGGCTCGGCGCGGACCGTCTCCAGCACGCGCCGCGCCAGGTCGCCGAGGCGGGCGACGTCCACGTCCCGGAACAGGATCAGGAACTCCTCCCCGCCCCACCGGGCGACGACGTCGGCGTCGCGCGTCGCCCGCCGCAGTCGCTCCGCGATCCGCTCCAGGACCGCGTCGCCCACCGAGTGGTCGAAGGTGTCGTTGACCCGCTTGAAGTGGTCGAGGTCGAGCAGCGCCAGGCCGAGGCGGCTGCCTTCCGGGCGGAGCTCGCCCCGCTGGCGGAGCGTCCCGCAGCGACGCGCCAGCTGGCCCATCTCGTCCGGCATGATGGCGTAGACGTAGTGCCGGTTGCGGAGGTTGGTGAGGCGGTCGTGGAGGGCGAGCCAGCGCAGCTCCTCGTTGGCCTTCTCCACCTCGGCCGTGCGCTCCCGCACCCGCGCCTCGAGCAGCTCGGCCCGTCGCCGGAGCGCCCGCCCGCGCCACCACACCCCGCCGACCACCGCCGCCGAGACCAGACCCAGGAACCAGGGCTGCTGCCAGGTGGGCCGGAGGACCCGGAAGCGGAAGGTCGCCGGGGTCGGGTTCCACGGCCCGTCTCCGGCCCGGGCGGTGACCTGGAAGGTGTAGCGGCCAGCCGGCAGCGAGGCGTACTGGACCGACCGCTGGCGGGACAGCTGCCACTCCGGCTCGAGGCCGTCGAGGCGGTAGCGGTAGACCACGTCGCGGGAGTGGCGGAAGGAGATGCCGGCGAACTCGAAGCGGAGGGTGGTCCGGTCGTGGGGGAGGACGAGCGGGCGCTCGAGGTCGACGGTCTCCCCCATCGCCGCCACCCGCTCGAGCAGGACCGGCGGCGGCCCGGGCGGGCTGGGCGCGAAGTCGGCCATGATCTGGCTGACGCCGCGGGTGGTGCCGAACCACAGGTTGCCGGCGCTGTCCTCGAAGCCGGCGCCGCGGTTGACGACGTCGCCGACCAGCCCGTCCTTGGCGGTGACGACCGAGAACGTGGAGCCGTCGAAGCGGTTGACGCCGCGGTTGGTGCCGACCCACAGCGTCCCGTCGACCGCCTGCAGGGCGACGGTGCAGCTGTTGTGGGAGAGACCGTCGGCGGTGGTGTAGGTGGTGAGCTGGTCGCCGACCAGGTGGCCGAGGCCGACGTCGCTGCACAGCCACAGGCTGCCGTCGCGGTCCTCGAGGATGTGGTTGACGAACTGGTCGAGCGGGCCGGCGGCGGTGGTCACGGCCACGAAGGCGTCCCCCTCGCGCCGGGCGAGGCCGCGGCCGGTGCCCACCCAGAGGGTCCCGTCCGCGCCCTCGAGGACGTAGTTGACCCGCTCGTCGGGCAGGCCGTCGTCCGGGGTGAAGGTGCGGACCTGCCCGTCGAGCAGTCGGCTCAGGCCCGCGTAGGTGGCGAACCAGACCGCGCCGTGCGAGTCGCGGGCGACGTGGTAGATGATGTCGTGCGCCAGCCCGTCGCGGCGCGTGAGCCGCTCGAAGCGGCCGTTCCGGTAGTGGCCGGCGCCCTCCAGGGTGCCGAACCAGACCCCGCCCTCGCCGTCGGGGGTCACCGCCACCGCCTTGTCGTGGGGCAGGCCGTCGGCGGTGGTGAAGGCGGACCAGCGCCCGTTCGACAGGCGGCTGACCCCGCCGCCGTTGGTGCCGAACCAGAGGTCGCCGTGGCCGTCCTGGGCGATGCCGTAGACGTTGGCGTAGGGGAAGCCCTCGTGTGCCTCGTAGTTGAGGATCTTCTGCGTCGACAGGCGGCACAGCCCGCCGCCGTAGGTCCCGAACCAGATGCTGCCCTCGCGGTCCTCGAACACGACGTTGACGCCGTTGGCGGCCAGCCCGTGGTCGGTGGTGAAGCGCTTGACCTCGTCGCCGACCAGCTCGAGCACGCCGCCCTCGCGGGTGGCGAGCCAGTAGCGGCCGCTCGAGTCCTGGATGACGGCGTTGACGATCTCGCGGCCCAGGAGCTCCTCGTGGACCGGCTCGAAGCGCTCCCCGACCAGGCGCCGCAGGCCCTCGCGGGTGGCGATCCAGATCGTGCCGGCGCGGTCCTCGTGGACCCAGCGGACCTCCAGGCTGGCCACGCCGTCGGCCCGGCCCCAGGTGCGGACCACGCCGTCCCGCAGGCGCGACACCCCTCCCCCGGCGGTGCCCACCCACAGGTCGCCGGCACGGCTCGCGATCATGGCCCGGACCTTGCCGTGCGCCAGGGCGCCGAGCCCGTCCGGCAGCTCGACCCGGCCGTTGCGGATGCGGCGCAGGCCGTCGCCGTAGGTCCCGACCCAGACGCCGCCCGCCGGGTCCGGGGCCAGGCAGCGGCACGCCTCGCCCGGCATGCCCTCGGCGGCGGTGAAGTTGGTGAAGGTGCCCTGCTGCCAGCGGGTGACGCCGCCCTCGGTGGCGAACCACATCGCCCCGTCGGCGGTCTCGAGGATGTCGCGGACGACGTTGTGGGCGAGGCCCTCGGTGCGGCTGAAGGAGACGAAGTCGGCGCCGTCGAAGCGGCTCACCCCGGAGCGGGTCCCGACCCACAGGTGGCCGCGGGTGTCCTGGAACAGGGCGAGGACCACCGGGTCGGCGAGGCCGTCCTCGATGGAGTAGACGCCGAAGGGCAGGCGCTGCGCCCGACCGAGGCCGGGGGCGAGCAGCAGCGCCGCCGCGAGCAGGATCGCGCCGCGTCTCACGGGCCGAGCATAGCAGGCTCCGGGCTCCCCCCGGCCGCGGCTCACGGCGCGGTGGCGGACCAGGCCGCCGTGGTCCCCGCCTCGAAGCCGTCGGCGAACACGGCGACCGCGAGCTCGACCGCGCCGAGGTCCGGCGCCGCCCCCTGGTAGCCGTCGTTGACGCCGGGGATGACCGCGCCGTGGTCGACCAGCGGGCTGGTCGGGGTGGGGGAGAAGTCGCCGCCGGCCGGGTCGGCCAGGGCGGGCGGCGTGGACAGCCCGTGCGTCTCCTGGCCGGTCCCGGCCCGGAGCGCGGCGAGGTCGCCGTAGACCGCCCCCTGCCACCAGACGAAGTGGTCGGGGTGGGTGGTGTGGAGGTCGTCGAAGTCCCAGTCGAGGGTCACCGGGTTGACCTTGTAGAGGGCGTGGTCGGTGCCGGCGAAGAGGTTGTTGCGGGCGACGACGACGGTGCTCTCGCCCGGGTCGAGCAGGGCCATGGCGCTGGTCTGAGGGGCGGTGGTGAGGAAGGTGTTGTGGTACAGGTAGAGCGGCCCGATCGGGGTCGGGTAGCCGCTGTTGACCTTGAGCGCCGAGGCGAGGTAGCCGTCGACCTGGCTGGTGCGCGTGGCGCCGAAGTCGTAGCCGACGTTGCGCACCACCCAGGTCGGCCCGGGGGCGGCCGGTGCCACCGCGAAGGCCATGTGCACGTCGGTGATGGTGTTGCCCCACATCCTGACGTTGGCGCAGTAGCCCTCCGGCTCCAGGGCGTCGTCGGTGTGCTCGGCGAAGCTGTTGTCCGACACGTCGGTCTCGGTGGTGAGGGCGCCGGCCGGGGCCTCGCTGCCGCACGGGCCGATGCCGTTGAAGGTGCCGCGGAAGGCGTTGCGGCGGATGACGTTGCCGCGACCGACGGCGTCGGTCAGCGCGACGCCGTTGTTCTCGGCGCTCGAGCCCTTGGTCCAGTCCCACGGCCAGCCGAAGATCGAGCTGTCCCACAGCTGGTTGCCCTCGACCAGGTTGCGGTCGCCGCCCTTGACCCAGACGCCGGCGCTGCCGACCTCGTGGATCGAGCAGGAGCGGACCGCGCAGTCGCTCGCGTAGCGCAGGTAGACGCCCTTGCCGTAGTCGCCGGCGCCGAAGTGCCGGATCTCCATGCTCTCGACCCGGACGTGCGACACCCCGTCGAGGAAGAAGCCGTTCTCCTCCCGGGCGACGTGCACCTGGTGGACCTCGGGCGAGCTCGCGTCGGCCAGCTTGAGCCGCAGGGTCGAGCCGTCGGCGAGGAACCCGCCGGGGGCGCCGGCCGGCAGGCTCTCGAGCTCGGCCAGGGAGTCGTAGCGGAAGAGCCGGCCGAGCTCGGTCACGACGTGGCCGGTGGCGAAGTCGATCGGCCGCGAGAAGACGCCGTTGCCGCCCGCGGCCCAGCTCGCCCCGCCGGCGATCGTCGCGTCGGCGCCGTCGAGCACCGCGCCCGGGCCGGCGCCGCGGAACACGATCGGCTGGGCGGCGGTGCCCGAGGCGGTGACCGTGACGCTCTCCCGGTAGACCCCCGGCGCGACCAGGATCAGGTCGCCGGCCTGGGCCAGGTCGGCCGCGTGCTGCAGGGTGGCGAGCGGCTGGGCGGGGTCGGTGCCGGGGTTGGAGTCCGAGCCGTCGGTGGCGACGTAGAGCGTGCGCAGGGTCGGCTCGGGCAGCGTGTCCGGCCGGGTGGCCAGGGCAGCCGTCTGGGTCGGGCTGCCGTTGACCCCGTCGGGGTCGCTGACGGTGACCCGCACCTCGTAGCTGGCCCCGGGCGCGAGCCAGAAGAGAGCGCCGACGAAGTGGCCGTCGTCGACCCGCACCAGCGGGTGGCCGCTCGCCCAGGTCGGCGCCCCGGCGAGGCGCCACTCCAGGGTCGCGGCGGCGTCGCCGTCGCTGTCGCCGGTCACCGCGGCGGTCACGCCGCCCGCCTCGAGGGTGCCGTACCCCTCGACCGCGACCAGGGTGGTCGAGGTCTGCGCCGCCGCCGGCGCTGTGGCCAGGAGGAGCCCGGTCAGGATCGCTCGCCCGCGCCTCCGCATGGTGGTGTCTCCCGTGGTCGATGATACCCGCGCCCGGCCCTGGTGTAGAGTAGTGGCCAGTGCGACTCTGGGCCCTCGCCGCCGCCCTGGTCCCCGCGCTCCTGGCGCCGCTCGCCGCCCCGGCCCAGCCGGTCGAGCTGGTGGAGGCCGACTCCCAGGTCTTCCTGCTGCCGTCGGGCGGTGCGGACGTGGTCTACACCCTCACCTTCCGCGACCGCGAGGGGCGCACGGCGATCAAGCAGGTCGGCCAGCTCGACGAGCCGGTCCACGTCAACCGCGCCTTCCTCCGCGGCGACGCCGAGGCGCCGGTGACCATGGTCCCGCTCGGCGGCGGCTACTACCGCGCCGACCTCGGCACCTCGACCCGCTCGGGCGGGACCTACCGCCTCGAGCTCCACTTCCGCTCCGACCACCGCTTCGCCTCACCCACCACCGCGGCCGACGGCCGCGAGCTGCTGGCGGTCCACTTCAACCCGCCGCGCTGGACCCTGCCGGTCGGCCGGTCGGTGGTCAAGCTGGTGCTGCCCTTCGAGCTGCCGGCGGAGGTCGGTCGCTCCGAGGACATCACGCCGGCCATGGTCGACGGCTTCGGGGTGGTGACCGACCCCGGCAGCCTGGCCGCCCAGGACCACTGGGCCTTCGTCGCCGCCGAGGTCGAGGGGCGGCAGCGTCTGACCCTGTACGGCGAGAAACGGGGCCTGCCACCGGAGGGCGTGCACGAGGTCCAGGTCTACCTCCCGGCCGCCGCCCTCCCGGCCGCCGCCGCCCCCGCCGCCGGCCCGGCGCCGGGGCGCCTGGTCGCCTCGGGCACGGCGGTGCTCGAGGCCGAGCGTCTCGAGCTGTGGGCCACCATGGGCCAGCCCGGGGTGCCGTCGGGCCCGGGCGACGACCGCTGGCTGGAGCTCCGGGCCACCTTGAGCCTGGTCGAGGAGGGGAGCCGCAACTTCGTGCCGGTGGTGCCGTTCGCGACCCCGCTCGAGGCCGAGGCGGTCTCCTGTCGCGCCCGCCTCGACGGCACCCCGGTCGACTGCGCGGTGCAGGGGGAGCGCCTGGTCCTGGGCGTGTCCACCTTCACCGGCCAGGCCCTCGACCTCGAGCAGGTGACGCGCCTGCGCCCGCCCCGCGGCACCCCGGTCCGGCTGGTGGACGGCGTGCCGATGGTGGGGGTGGAGCTCGCCGGCATCCCGGCCTCCTACGCCGGCCGCGACCGGGTCGCCGAGTCGACCCTGGTGCTGCACACCGGCGTGCCGGTGCTCGAGCGGCGCGGCGACCGCCCGCGCGACCTGCCGCTCCGGGTGCTGGCGCCGCCGCGGGCCGAGCTCGAGGTGAGCGCGCGCCCGCTCGACTGGGTGGCGGAGACCGGCTACTGGCCGGCCCTCGACTACCCCGGCGCGCCGTCCAACGCAGCCGAGACGGTGATCACCCACGCCCGCCGCGGCCGGGCGCTCGAACCGCCCCGGCTCGAGGCGCTGCTGCCGTCCGACCCGCTCAACCTGCCGCGGCCGCTGCTCCTCTCCGCCCGCCTGCTGCTCGGCCGCGCCGTCACCCTCGAGCTCACCGAGCGTGACTGGCGGCAGCTCACCTTCTGGGGCGTGACGGCGTTCTTCCTCCTCGTCGTCGGCTTCTTCTTGAACGGCCCGCTGCTGCTGCTCGAGACCCTCACCCTCGGCCTGCCGCTGCTGATCGTCGACAAGATCGCCGGCACCCACCTCGCCCGCGACGTGCTCCTGCCCGGCGGCCGCTTCAAGGTCGTCCACCCGACCCAGGGCACGCTGCTCGGCTGGACCGCGCTGCTGGTGCCGTTCCGGCTGCTGTGGCTGCTGCTCGCCGGGCTCTTCGCGCTGGTCGTGGCCACGCTCCGCCTGCACCCGGTGCTGGCCCTCTACCTCGCCAAGAAGGGGCCGCAGTACGTGGCGCCGGAGATCACGGTCGCCACCTTCCAGCGCGAGGGCCAGGTGCCCGACCTCGAGCCGTGGGAGGCGGCGGTGATGATGGAGCGGCCGATCAAGGCCGTCAACCTGCTGGTGCTCGACCTGCAGCAGGCGGGCGCGGCCCGCATCCTGCAGCGCAACCCGCTGCAGCTGGAGGTGCTCGACCCGGCCCGGGCGACGAGCGAGCCGGCGCGGGTGC
>CAYTJW010000131.1:0-10518 GCA_964438135.1 uncultured Thermoanaerobaculia bacterium | reverse complement strand
CGGTGGCGGTATGGATAAGCTGCAGGCCGCTGCCGAGGTCGAGGCCCGGCGCGCCGCGCGCGGGCTGTGGGTCGACGACCGGGCGGTCGCGCCGTGGGTCTTCCGTCGCGAGCGCAGGGACCCGCCGCAGGACGCCGGCCAGCCCGCCGTCGCCGCGGACGAGGCGTTCCACGGCAACACCCGCAGCCGCGTGTTCCACTCCGCCGCCTGCCCGCAGTTCGACTGCGACCGCTGCACCGCCGTGTTCGCCACCCGCGAGGCGGCGCTCGCCGCCGGCTACCGACCCTGCGGCAGCTGCCGGCCGTGAGCGTGGGGGCGACCGCGGGCGCGCACCATGGAGCACCGACGGGCCAGCCAGTGGAGCTCCAGCCCGGCAACCGAGACGTGCTGTAACCGTCGCTCCGACCTCCGAGAGCGCGCTTCCGGCGGCTCCAGGGACCTCTGGTCAGAGCGTCAGGCCGCCGCGGCGGAACGCCCTAACCCCCCGCCCCCGACACCGCGGCCGGCCGCGGAGAGGGCGATGTCGTGACGTTTGTGGCGGGGGCGCGAGCGCCCATGGTACACTCGCTAAGTGTTTGCTTTCAGTGGGTCATGCCTTCAGAATCCGAGGCGGAAGCAAGCGGAGGTGATGGCGTATGAGCTCCCGAGCGATGCTCACTTCTCTGACCTTGACCGCTGTGGCGGTCACCGTTGGTGGCGGGTTCGCGCATGGCCAAGGATGTCCCGAGCTGGCAGGGCGATGGCCGGACGGCGTCGCCACCGCGGTGGCGGTGCGAAGCTGGGGGTACCTCGGGAGCGGGGCCGCACTGCTGGTCGTAGGTACCACGAGCGAGCCCACGGTGGAGGTGGTCGGTCGAGTGTCCCTGGCTGACAGTGTGAATGGTGTGGCGGTGCTCGGCTCCTTCGCGTACGTGGCCGTCGACGGGGCCGGTCTCGCCGTGGTTGACGTGTCGAACCCGTCCGACCCGACGGTGGTGGGGTCCTGCGACACGCCGGGTCTGGCCAGGGCCGTTGCAGTGGCCGGTGACCACGCCTACGTGGCCGACGACACCTTCGGCGTTCGGGTGGTCAGCGTCTCCGACCCCTCGGCGCCGGTCGAGGTCGGCTCGCTCGACACGCCGGGAACTGCCCTGGCCGTCGCGGTGGCGGGCTCGTACGTCTACCTCGCGGACGGCGACACCGGTCTGCGGGTGATCGACGTGTCGAACCCTGCGGTTCCGAACGAGCTCGGCGTGTGCGACTCCCCGGGGTATGCGCAGGGAGTGGCGGTGGTCGGCTCCGTCGCCTACCTGGCCGACGCGTACGGCGGGCTCCGAGTCATCGACGTCGCGACGCCAACGTCGCCGCACGAGGTCGGGGCGTTCGACACCGCTGGAATCGCCTACGGCGTTGCCGTGGACGGCTCTCGTGTCTACGTGGCGGACTCGGACTCCGGCCTGCGCGTCGTCGACGTGACCAACCCCGCTGCGCCGGTGCAGCTGGGCTCCTGCGACACGCCCCAGCTCGCGGTAGCCGTGGCCCTGGCGGTGCCCCTGGGCTGGGCGTACGTGGCAGACACGTTCGGGCTGCGGGTGATCGACGTGTCTGACCCTGCGGCACCCGCGCAGCACTGCTCGTACGACACGCCGGCCTGGGCCTACGGAGTCGCCGCGTCTGGCTCCCACGCGTACGTCGCCGAGTCCGGAATGGGCTTGTGGGTGCTTGACGTGGCGGAGCCGTCGTCGCCGGTCGTCGTCGGCTTCTACGACACGCCGGGGCAGGCAATGGACGTCGCCGTGGTCGGACCATACGCCTTCGTCGCTGACTACACGTCCGGGTTGCGCGTGGTCGACGTGACGAATCCCGCCGTGCCGGTGGAGGTCGGTTCCTGCGACACCCCGGGCACCGCCTATGGCGTTGCCGTTGCCGGGACGCTCGCCTACGTCGCGGATGGGTCGGCCGGGCTGCGAGTGGTTGACGTCTCGAACCCCGCCCTGCCGCTCGAGGTCGGGTCCTGCGACACACCGGGAACCGCCGAGAAGGTCGCCGTGGCGGGGCATCACGCCTACGTGGCCGACCTGGATGGCGGCTTGCGGGTCATCGACGTCACCAGCCCTGCGGCGCCGAGCGAGGTCGGCGCCCACCAGACGCCAGACTGGGCGCGGGGAGTCGCCGTGGCGGGCGGTCGCGCCTACGTCGCGGCGTGGGGTTCGGGCTTGCGGGTGGTCGACGTCACCGATCCCGCGGCACCGGTCGAGCTGGGCTTCCTCGACACGCCCGGGTGGGCCGAGGACGTCGACGTTGCCGGGTCTCAGGCGTACGTGGCGGACGGCTCCGGCGTGCGCGCCGTGAGTGTCGACGACCCCGCGGCGCCGAGAGAGCTCGGCTTCCAGGAGATTCCTAGCTGGGCGTACTCGGTCGCGGTGGCAGGTGCCTACGCGTTCGTGGCGGGCGACGAGACCGGGCTCTATGTCGTCACGAGCTGCGACGGGCTGCTCTTTGCCGACGGGTTCGAGTCCGGCGGGATCTCGCTGTGGAGCGCAGCGGCGCCCTGAGGCCTGCGGCTGCCACAGGGGGACCCGTGGAGGTCAGGGAGCGTCAGGGCACACGCGCCGCCGTGGGTGTCGATCCCGCATGTGCCACGGCGCTCGTCTTCGCGCTCCCGCCACGCCGCCCCATCCTCCGCTGCCGGTGCGCGGGACCACTTGGCCACAGCGCATGCAGTCACTCCGCCGTCCTCGCGACGCGGAAGCCTAACTTGTAGTTCCTGGCGTCGGGCTCGTCGGCCTCCCGCGCCGCGGAGCGGCAGGCCATCACCCAGACAGCCCAACCTCCGCCGCGGAGGGATCGCCACTGGCCGTGCGTTGGGCCCGTCGGATCCACGACCGGCGCGGTGCCCAGGTCTGAATCGAACCAGTCTTGGCTCCACTCGTACACGTTACCGGACATGTCGAAAAGGCCGAAATCGTTGGGGGGTCTCGAACCCACGATGGCGGCGGCGGTCGTGCGGATGCCGTCGTAGTTGCACCACCACATGTGCAGGTCATGGGCTGGGCACGCACCGCAGTAGTCGCCGCACTCCAAGACGTCGCCGTGGCTGAATCGATGCTGATTCCCCGCCCGAGCCGCCCTCTCCCACTCGGCTTCGGTGGGGAGCCGGAACTCGCTGGCACCCAGGTGTGCGTTGAGCCTGTCCAGAAAACCTCCGGCGCTGGTGATTTCCGTCCACGAGACGCAGTAGACAGGATAGCCGGGCCCGACTCCGTAGGTGCCGCAGTCCAGCGACATCGGCGTGCCCATCACCGCCTCCCACTGCGCCTGGGTGACCTCGTATTTCCCGAGGTAGTAGTCACCGGAAAGGGTGACCTGGTGGAGCCACTCGAAGACTTCGCGGCTGCGCTCTGTCCATGGCGATCCCATCCAGAACGTCCCCGCGGGAATCCGCACCATCACCAGCGGCACCCCGCCGGGGAGCGTGAAGGTGACCTCGTTGCTGCCGAGGGTGATGGGGTCCACGGCGTGGTCGTTGGCTGGGGAGACCGAACCGCCGGTGCAGCTGGCGGTGAAGTGGGCGGAATAGTAGCCGCCGCCCAAGACCTCGAGGGTGAACACGCCGGGCTCCAGGCCGAGCAGCTGGTACGCTCCGGTCGGCTCAGTCGTGGCCACGGCCATGACGCCGCCCCGGACGGCATCGACGCCGCGCCGCGCCAGCACGATCAGGCCGCCGACCGGCGCCCCCGAGGTCGAGTCGGTGATGGTGCCGGCGATGGCGCAGACCGTGCCGTCCGCGACCAGCCGCACGGGGCCTAGGTCGCGGTACTCCCCCGAGCTGACACTCACCGCCCAGAGCACGGTGGGCACGTACCCGAGCTTGCTGAGCTCGACCCTCTCGAAGGTCGACGCGGCGACCTCCAGGTCGAAGCTGCCGTCGGTCTCGCTCGTGGTGGCCCACGACCCCGAGTTGCCGATCGCCCCAACCTCGACGCCGCCGAGCGGGTTGCCGTCGCCATCGACCGTCTGGCCGATGATGTGGCCCAGGTCCCCCGGGTAGACCCGCAGCTTCACGTCGAACGACACCGGCTCGCAGTCCCTGTGGATTCCCATCGCGTCGAGCCAGTAGCTCGTGGTGGCGCCGACGGTCAGCGCCGCCCCGAGGTAGACCTCCACCGGCGGGGGCTGCGTGTCCACGGTCAGCTCGGTGAACGCCCGCATCGCCGCGAAGGGCCCGGCGATGTCGTAGAGCTGGAACTCGACCTGCGGCCCGGCCCACAGCCTCAGGCTCCCCCCCACGCCTGGGTTGGGGTAGGCGCTCGTGTGGTCGACCTCGAGTTCGTGGATCGCCTCCCAGCCGCTGGCGCTCTGCCACATGACGCCGGCCGTCGCCGTGACGTCGGCCTCGGTCTCGGATGCGAGCGTGGACTCGAGCCGCCCGTCGATGCCGACGCAGACGCGTACGTGCGGGGTGACCCAGCCGATGGGGACGCCGCTGACGACGATCGGGATCGGCTGGAATGGGATGTCCGGCCCGAGGGTGGTCTGCCAGTTGAGGATGTCCGCGCCGACGCTTGCCGTCGCGGCGACGTCCGACACCGCCCGACCCGAGAAGGCCGCCACGAAGCGCTGGGTCTCGCCCCCGGAGGTCAGCGCGTAGACGGTGAACTGAGGCTGGAACGAGTAGGTGCCGGTCAGGTAGACGTTGACACCCGGCGCCACGTCCTGGAACTCGGAGTCGATGACCAGGGTGATGGCGCCGGGCAGGTCTCTTCGCACCCGCTCCGGCACTTCCTCCGGCCGCGCCAGCCGCGTCCCCTGCCCCTCGGCCAGGCCCAGGCCCGCCACCTCGAGCATGGCGGTTGCGCCGCTGCGCATCTCCGGCGCCGCCTCGCCGACGGTGGCCAGCTCGGTCTGGACGTGCAGCTCGGTGCCGACGAGGCCGGTGGCGGCGACCCGGCGCAGGAAACCGCCCGGGGCCAGGGCGGTCGGCCCGCCCGCCACGATGTCGCCCGCCGCCAGGCCCGCGAGCTGACCGGGGCTGCCGTCGAACACCAGCTCGCACTCGGCGACGGCGAGGAGGGCGGCGAGCTCCACGTCACCCAGGGAGACCAGCTCGGGCGCCGCGGTGCCGCTGACGCTGAGGTCGCAGGGACCGCTCGCCTCCACCCAGTAGCCGTGACCCGGCTCCAGCGTGGTGAGGTCGCTGAGCTGCCGCAGCGCCCGCTGCCAGGTGTGCCAGGTCGCGCCGTCCCAGCCCCAGATCGACTCGACGCAGGACCCGGTCGAGGCCAGCAGACCGTCGACGTCGCGCGGCGCGCTGTCATTGAGGCCGACCAGGTTCCAGCCCGCCTCGAGCTGGATCGAGCCCGACGCCGGCCAGCCGTGGCCGACCAGGGTGTCGGGCGCCGCCAGCTCGACCCAGTAGGCGCGCCCCGCGTCCATGATCCGAAGATCGCTCAGCTGCGGTCGCGCCGGGTCGTAGAAGCGCCAGACGCCGTCCTCCCAGGACCACACCGACAGCAGGTTGGCGGCGATCGACGCCGTCACCGCCGTGGGGTCGGTCTCCGGCTGGTGCTCGGGGATCGAGACCAGGCTCCATCCCGCCGGCAGCTCCACCTGGTAGGTCGCGCGGGCCGCGGGCGCGAGCAGCAACGTCGCCAGTGCCAGCGTCGCGATGACGGTTCGGGTGCGCGGGTGCATCTGCCCCCCCTCAGTCCCAGAAGGCCGAGGCGACGATCGACAGCAGGTCCTGCTCGTCGGTGGTGCCGTTGGTGTCGACGTCGGTCGGCCCTGGCGCGGTCGCCCCGTGCAGGGCTGCGATCAGCCAGGCCACGTCGCCGGCCCCGCACGACCCGTCGGCGTCCACGTCGCAGGTGGCGGCGCCGGCCGAGACCAGGTCGACCTGGCTCGCCGACCCGCTCGCGCCGACCGTCATGGCACCCCCAAGCGGAGAGGTCAGGACCAGCTGCTCGCCGCAGAGGAACAGCTGCACTCTCGCGTTTTCGCCCTCCAGGGCGCCGCCCGGCTGCGTGCTGGCGTCGAAGATCGGCACGTCGACCGCGTACCACGCGTAGTCGTTGAGGCCGTCGCCGTCCTCGGCCGCCGGCTGGTACGGCGTGCGGTCGGCGCGGGTGACCACGACCCGGGCGGCCGCGCCCGGCGCCAGCTGGACGCCGGCGACCGTCACCGTGCCGCCGACGCGCGCCGGCATCGGGATGACCCGCGGCCCGGCGCTCGCCCGGCCAGCCGCGAGGCCCAGCAGGATCAGCGTCACGCAAGTCGTGACAGCTCCGCCCTCTGCCGATCGTCTGTGGCCCATGGCGAGGTCTCCCTGTTCCGGCTGTGCTCGCACGCTCCGATTGTAGCCGGTTCCTGGTCGGCGAGAAGCCGGCAGGCCGTCGCCCGGGGTTCCAGGGATCTCTGGCAGGGCCGCGCTCCTGCCTGAAGCAGAGCCGGTGTCGATGGTGCCGTCGAGCCGGCCGGGCGCACCCTCCTCGTCGCGGAGGGTGACGCCGGGAGAGGTCGTTGCGCTCTCGCTGAGGCCCGTCCGGCTTGAGCGGAGGAGGGGGAGAGAGACGACTCACCCCAGAAGGGGCGCTGGAATCTGGGCTCGGGATGATCCGGAGGCGAGGTGGGGCCGGATTTCACCCCAGGTCGGCGGTGGTGGGCTGGGGGCCGTGCGCCGGCAGCAACGAGAGGGGCGAGCGGGGTCGACGACCCCGGGTCTCATGTCCGCTGGTCGATCGGTACCTGGTCCAACATTATTGACAGTATTGCTCCGGAGAGCCCAGACTCGTGATGGCTGCAGGGGAAGTGAACTGATGCCACGCCGGCCGCGGGTGTTTCTCGAGGGCGGAGCGGCATGGGTTCCAGGGCCGACATTCTGGCACTTTCACTGACGGCGGGTGATCAGAACGGATCGGCGCCAGGGCCGGCCTCGACGCTCGGCAGAAGTCGTCCGCTGGTGCTCGCATGGAGTGACACCCCACCGCTGAGCTCGTCGGCGGGGCCCGTGCGCAAGTGCGGCCGGCCCTGAGGCGACCCGGTGCAGTCGGCGTCATCCATGGAGAAGGGGTGCCCAGGCGTTGCCGCCCGCGTGGTGCGCGCCACGGGAGGCTGGCAGCCGATGAAGGCGGTCAGGTCGGCCGGGCTGCCGAGGCCGAGCGCCCGGTCAGGGTCGAGCGTTGCCCGCGGCCCTCGCGGCGCGCAGGGCCTCGTCGAGGAGCTCGGCCACCCCGAGGCAGGTGGCCCACCGGCGGAGGTAGGCGAGGTCGAGCCGGGCACCCTGCACCTTGAGCACGCCGAGGACGTCGCGCCACTGCCGTTCCGAGACCCGCTCGCCGAGCTGGAACCAGTGCAGCTTGTGGAGCACGACGTCCTCGGCCGAGGCCACGCTCAGCTCCTGGGTCGGCCCCTCGTTCACGAGCACGCGCTGCCGGCGGCGCATCTCCTCGACGGCGTGAGGCTCGGGACCGGGCACGAAGACGTCGACCTTGAGCATGGTGGCGAGGTGGATGACGTTGAACGAGCTCGAACGGGAGATGGCGTCCCGGATCATGCGGTCGTCGACGTAGAAGTCCCCCCTCAGGGCTGCCACCAGTGGTTCCACCTGCTCGGGGCCGAGGTCGGCGACCAGGTCGACGTCCTGCGTCGCCCTCGGGATGCCGTGCAGGGAGCTGGCCAAGGAGCCCCCGGCCAGGTACGGTATGCCCAGGCGGTCCAGCACCGCGGTCACGAGCATCGTCACGCGGAGGAGGTCGCCGAGCTCCATCCCGGTCAGTACCCCTCGCGGTCGGGGTCCCAGCCGAAGGCGGCGACCATGGTCGCACGGTCGAGCCACAGAGAGGCCAGGCGCAGCCTGAGCTCGCGTTCGGCGAGGTCAGCGCCGTGGCGGCCGCGGATCCCGGCCAGCGCCACCTGCTGGCACGATCGCGTGAGGTCGGCCACCTGGCGCAGCTTGTCCGTTGCGCTCATCCGGCGGTAGCCCTCGACCAGGATGGCCTCGACCTGTGGCGCGGTGTCGTCCAACTCCACCCTCGGGCTGCCTGCCACGCTCGCCTCCAGGAGTGCATCCTAGCTCCCCGCGTGTCCCGCGGCAACGCGGTGGGCGGGGGGCGCCGTCCGTTGGCCTCCCCGTGGCACCAGCTCGGAGGTGCCCCCCGCCGCCTCGGTCAGCCGGGAGCGGGAGGAGCGAGACCGCCGCTCCTCACATCTCGTCCGGCACCGGGATGCCGAGCAGCTCCTCGAGCACGGTGCGGGTCTCGCGCGCGAAGACGGTGAAGACCGCCCGCCGCAGCCGGCGCAGGGCGGCGTCCTCCTCGTGCAGGACGTTGTGGCCGCGGTAGAGCTTGTGGAACAGCGCGGCCAGCTCGTGGACGTGCTGGGCGAGCAGGGACAGCTCCAGGCTGGCCACCGCCTGGGCCACGACCTCGCGCCGCCGGGCGCAGGCCAGGACCAGCTCCCACAGGTCGTCCGGCAGCTCGGCGGCCTCGAGCTCGACCAGCTCGGCCAGGGCCGTCTCCCCCTCGCCCCGCTCCTCGGCCAGCCGGGCGAAGATCTTCTTGGCCCGCACCGCCGAGTACTGCAGGTAGGGGCCGGTGTCGCCCTCGAAGGCGAGCGCCTCGTCGAAGTCGAAGGCCAGGACCCGGTTGCGGGACTGGCGGGCCATCAGGTAGCGGAGCGCGCCGACGGCGATGGCGCGCGCCCGCTCGGCCACGTCGGCCGGCTCGCCCTTGCCCTCGAGGCGGGCGGCGATGGCCTGCTCGGCGGCGTCCTCGAGGGCGTCGAGCAGCTCGTCGGCCTTGACGCCGATGCCGCGCCGGCCCGACATCTCGACAAAGGGCTTGGCCATCTCATCGTCGGACAGGCCGAAGCTCGCGCCGGAGCGTGTCTCGAGGACCCGGATCGCGGCCGGGGTCAGGGCCACCATCTCGTAGGCGAAGTGGATGGAGCGGTCGGCCGCGGCCGGGTGTCCGAGCACCCGCACCGCCTCCCGCACCACCTTCTGCGGGTAGGACTGGCGCACGTCGATGACGTTGAAGACCCGGTCGCCGGCGCCGAACGCCCGGTCGCCGGCCCGCTCGCCGGCGCGGGAGGTCGTCCGCGCCAGCGTCTCCGAGCCGTCGACGTAGCGGACCGCCGCCGCCGGCCCGCCGCGGCGCCAGCTCGCGAAGGGGGCGTAGCCGAAGTCGTGGCGGCGGCCGTCCTGCCCGGTCAAGAGGCCGAGCTTCCACAGCTGGTAGGCGATGTCCTTGGCGGTGTAGGTGACGGTGCCGTTGGAGCGGACCAGGATCTTGTCCGGGTCGTCCATGTCGGCGAACTCGGGGCTCGCCTCGAGCGACATCACCCAGCAGCCGCGGCTCTTGCCCTCGGCCTCGAGGCGGACGGCGCCGGACGAGCGCAGCAGCTCGAACGCCCGCCGCCAGAAGCCGAGGCGGAGGATGTCCGACTCGTGCGGCAAGAGGTCGTAGGCCACGCCCAGGCGGGCCATGGTCGCCAGGTGGCAGCGCAGGTTGCCGTCGGCCACCGCCTCGGCCAAGCGGGCCACGGCGCGCGGCGGGTAGTCGTCGCCCGCGACCACCGCGCCGCGCAGCAGGTGCAGGGCCTGCTCGAGGTCGAGCCCCTGCGCGCCGGCCTCGACCGCGTGCAGCACCTCGGCCCGCCGCGCGGCCAGGGCGGGGTCGCTCTCGTAGCGGGCGGTCACCCGCGGGTACAGCTCCCAGCACACGTCGTCGAAGTCGGCGACCGACGCCTCCGGCACCCGCTCCCCGGGCAGGCGCCCGACCACCTGCTCGAGCAGGTCGTCGCGGCGGGCGACCTCGACCCCGAGCGCCGCCGCCACCTCGACCTCGCCCAGGTACAGCAGCCCCACCACCACGTCGGCGACCTGGACGCCGGTGTCGTCGACGTAGTTCTGCACCTCGACCCGCTGGCCGAGGTGGCGCAGGCAGCGCACCAGCACGTCGCCGAGCACGGCGTTGCGCAGGTGGCCGATGTGGGCCGCCTTGTTGGGGTTGATGTTGGTGTGCTCGACGATGACCTTCTCCGGCGGCGCCGCCGGCCGGGGCCGCGGCGAGCGCAGCAGCTCGGCCAGCAGCCGGCCGCGGTGGAGGTAGAGGTTGACGAAGCCGGGGCCGGCCACCTCGGCCCTGGCCACCGCCGCGGGCCAGGCGGCGCTCGCCACCACCGCCTCGGCGATCTGGCGCGGCGCCCGCTTGAGGACCTTGGCCAGTGGCAGGGCCCCCGGCCAGGCGAGGTCGCCGAGGTCGCGGCGCGGCGGCACCTCCAACATGACCGCCTCCGGGCGGTGCGCGAAGGCCGCCTCCAGGGCGGCGGCGATGGCGGCGGCGACTTCCGAGCGGATGGTCTCGAGCGGCATGGGCGTCTCCCGTCAGGGGCGTGATTCTACCGCGCGCCCAGGGTGAGGGCCCCGGCTGTCAGCGATCAGCCGTCAGCTTTCGGCTCCCCCGCCCTGCCCAGGCGCGGCCCGTTCGGCGTCGCCGCGGTCGGCGGCCCGGAGCGCGCCCAGGAACTCCACCAGTCGCC
>CAYTJW010000130.1:0-10526 GCA_964438135.1 uncultured Thermoanaerobaculia bacterium | reverse complement strand
CAAGGGGGAGTCTATGAGCCTCCGGTCCTCGTCGGCCGCCACGACCCGCCACCACCTCCAGCTCACCTCCGGCCCGCACCTGCGGGCCGTTCTGTTCCTGGCGGCTCTGTCCGGCCTGCTGGTGCCGGCGGCGCAGGCGCAAACCTCGGCCGACCTCGGGGTGGTGCTGGCCGACAGCCCCGACCCGGTCGATGCGAGCGGCAACGTGACCTACACGGTCACGGTCCACAACTACGGCCCGGACGCCTCGAGCCAGGTGTGGGCGGTGCTGGACATCGACTCCGACAGCACCTACGTCTCCGACACCCACGGCACCTGGCCATCTTGCGCCCTCGCCGGCGGCATCCAGCTCACCTGCGGCCCCCTGAGCAGCCTGGCCGCCGGCACCGACGCCGACCCCATCACGGTCACCGTCAGCGCCCCGGACCACGGGGACACCCTTCAGGCGACCGCCCAGGTCAACGCCGACACCTCGGACCCGGGTCCCAACGCCAACAGCGACACCGAGACCACCACCGTCAACCCCTCCGCCGACCTCGCCATCGCGGTCGCCGACGCGCCGGACCCGGTCGGCGCGAGCTCCTCCCTCGCCTACACGATCACGGTCCACAACCACGGCCCGGACGCCGCCAGCAGCGTGCAGGTGGTGCAGACGCTCGACACCGACAGCACCTACGTCAGCGCCGCCGGGACCAACTGGAGCTGCGTGCCGGCGGGTGCGCCGGTCACCTCGGTCACCTGCACCTACGCCGTGGCCCTCGCCGCGGCCGCCGACGCCGACGCGCTCACGGTCACGGTCACCGCGCCGGCCACGGCCCAGACCCTGTCCAGCGACGCCACGGTCAGCTCCGCGGCCGGCGACCCGCTGCCCGACAACGGCACCGAGACCGAGACCACCGAGGTCCAGGCCACCTCCGACGTGGCCCTGACCAAGACCGACCCCACCGACCCGGTCGACGCCGGCCAGAATTTCACCTACATCCTGAGCGCGCACAACAACGGGCCGGGCGGAGCGGTCGGGGTGCGGGTCGTCGACTCCCTGCCCGCCGCCGCCACCTACGTCGGCGCCACGGGCACCGACTGGACCTGCACCCACGACGCCGGCCTGAACGAGCTGACCTGCATCCGCGACACCCTCGCCAGCGGCGCCACCGCGCCGGACATCGTCGTCACCATGACCGCGCCGTGCAGCCCGACCAGCCTCGCCAACTCGGCCACCGCGAGCTGCCTCGACACCGTCGACCCGGTGAGCGGCAACAACACCGCCACCGCCTCCACCACCGTCACCCCCGTCGCCGACCTGGCGATCACCAAGGCCGACAGCCCGGACCCGGTCCGCGCCCGGGAGACCCTCACCTACACCCTCACCGTGACCAACAACGGCCCCTGCACCGCCAGCAACCTCACGGTCAGCGACACGCTGCCAGCCGACGCGGTCAGCCCGAGCGCCAGCGGCACCGGCTGGACCTGCAACACGGCCGGCAACCCCGTCACCTGCACCCGCGGGAGCCTGGCCAGCGGGGCGTCCTCCACCATCACCCTGACCGTCAGCGCCCCGGCCCAGCCGGGCGACATCACCAACACCGCCACGGTGTCGTCCGACACGGCCGACCGCACCAGCGCCAACAACTCCGCCTCGACGACCACCACCGTCACCGCCAAGGCCGACCTCGCGGTGACGAAGACCGACGGCCTGACCGGGGCAACCCCGGGCCAGACCCGCCTCACCTACACCACCACGGTCACCAACAACGGACCCAGCCACGTCGTTGGCGCCACCTTCACCGACAACCTGCCCAGCACGCTGCTGGGCGTGGTCTGGACCTGCGCCGTCACCACCGGCACCGGCGCCTGCCACCAGCGCGGCGGGGCGGGCGACATCTCCACCACCCTGGACCTCGAGAGCGGCGCCGTCGCCACCTTCACCGCCACGGCGTGGGTGGCGGCCAGCGCCACCGGCACCCTGAGCAACACCGCCAGCGCCGCGGTCCCGTCCGGCACCCACGACCCGACCTCTGGCAACAACTCGGCCACCGACAGCAACACCGCCCTCACCCCGGTGGTCGCCGTCGACGTCAGCAAGTCCAACGGCCTCACCGCCCTGTCCCTGGCCCAGAACTTCACCTACACGATCCGGATCACCAACGCCGGCCCCAGCGACGCCACCGGCGTCTCGCTGACCGACACCTTCCCGTCCTCCCTCGGCCGCCACGGGTCGAACTGCTCGTGGGACACCACCGCGGACACCCCGTGCTGGGAGTGCTCGCCGTCCGCCCCCCTCACCACCCGCGACCTCGAGGTCGACGGCTCGGGCGGGGTCAACGGGCTGGAGGGCGCCAGCTCGGTCGTGGTCAGCCCGGACGGCGCGCACGTCTACGCCACCGGGGCGGTGGACGGGGCGGTCGCGACCTTCGCCCGCGCGGCCAACGGCTCCCTGAGCTTCGTCTCCCCTGCCGCCACCGGCTACGACGGCGCCTCCGGCGTCGCCATCAGCCCGGACGGCGCCCACGTCTACGTCGCCGCCGCCACCGAGGACAGCGTCAGCGTCTTCAGTCGCAACGGCTCGACCGGCGCCCTGACGTGGGTCGAGAGCAGGTTCGACAACTCGGGCGGGGTCGACGGCCTCGACGGCGCGGCCGCGGTCGTGGTCAGCCCCGACGGCGCCCACGTCTACGTCGCCGGCGCGGCCGAGGGCAAGGTGGCGGTCTTCGCCCGCGACCCGGCCAGCGGCGTCCTGACCTGGAAGCAGGCGGTGAGCGGGTCCCTCGCCGGCGCTGCGGCCCTGGCCCTGAGCCCGGACGGCGACACCCTCTACGTGGCCGCCCAGACCGACGACCGGGTCGTCGCCCTGGCCCGCGACCGCGACCCCGGCCACACCTCGACCTTCGGCTTCCTGACGACCCCCGCCCTCGGCACCTACACCCTGGACGGCGCCCGCGGCGTCGCGGTGTCGGCCGACGGGGCCCACGTCTACGCCGCCGCCTCCGGCGCGACGAGCGTGGTCGTCGCCTACACCCGCTCGAGCGGCGGCGCGCTGACCGAGCTCGTGCCCCGCTACGGCGACTCGGTGTCCGGCGCCTGGGGCCTGACCCTCAACCCGGAGGGCACCCAGGTGCTGGTCGCGGCCCGCAACGGCAACGCCGTCACGGTCTTCACCCGCGACCCGGCGACCGGCGCCCTCGCCGTCATCGGCACCCTCGCCGAGGCCGACGCCGACGGCCTCGGCGGCGCGCGGGGCCTGGCCGCGAGCCCGAACGGGGCGCAGCTGTACGTGGTCGGGGAGACCGACCACGCCCTGGTGGCGCTCGACCTGTCCGGCGGCGGCGTGTGCCCGACCCCCCGCACCGGCGGCGACAACATCAGCTTCAGCAACCTGGTGGTGCCGGCCGGCGCCGCCCTCGACGTCCTCGCCCACTGCGTGGTCAAGTCGACCGCCACCAGCCCGGTCGTCAACACCGCCACCTGCGCGCAGGCGGACCCCACGAGCTCGACCGACAGCGACCCCGTCGTCATCAGCACCGACCTCGCCCTGACCAAGACCGACGGCGTCACCTCGGCGGTGCCCGGCTCCAGCCACAGCTACACCATCACCGTCACCAACGACGGCTCGCTCGACGCCAGCGGCGCCACCGTCACCGACGCCTTCCCGATCTACAACGGCACCACCGTCACCGCCGGCTTCGTCGCCGGCAGCGTGACCTGGCAGTGCGTGGCGGACGGCGGCGCCTGCTGCCAGATGGCCACCCCCTGCGGCACGCCGAGCGAGCCGGTCACCGGCGCCGGCAACATCAGCCGGACGGTGGTGCTGCCGCAGCGCTCGAGCCTGGTCTTCACGGCCACCGGCACCCTCCACCAGAGCGCCACCGGCACCCTCACCAACCAGGGCCAGGTCACCGCCCCCGGCGGGGTCACCGACCCCAACCCGGGCAACGACGTCGGCACCGACACCACCAACCTGACGCCGCAGGCCGACCTGTCGATCCACAAGCGGCACGTCGGGCCGATCGGCTCGAGCGTCACCTACACCATCACCGTCTCCAACAACGGCCCCAGCGCCTCGGTCGGGGCGACGGTGCAGGACACCTTCCCGGTCGGCCTGACCGGCATCACCTGGACCTGCAGCGCCAGCTCGGGCTCCTCGTGCACCGCCTCGGGCTCGGGCAGCATCAACGACACCGTCAACCTGCCCTCGGGCGGCACCGTCACCTACTCCGTCTCCGCCACCGTCAACACCACCGACCCGGCCCTGCTCAACACCGCCAGCGTCAGCGGCGGCAACGCCGCCGACCCCAACTCCGCCAACAACAGCTGGACCGACCGGCTGACCCTGGCCGCCACCGCCGACCTGTTCGTGACCAAGACCGACGGCCGGGTCGAGGCGGTGCGCGGCGAGCCGCTCACCTACATCGTCACCGTCGCCAACAACGGCCCGGACAACGTGGTCTACGCCGAGGTCACCGACATCTTCAGCGACGACCTGGTCGACGTCAGCTGGACCTGCAGCGCCATCCCGCCCATCCCGGGCTCGCTCACGGGCCTGCAGCTGAACGCCCTCGACGCCGCGACGGCGACCGCGGTCAGCCCGGACGGGGCGCACGTCTACGCGGTCGGCTCCAACGGGGCGAGCGACGGCACGCTGGTCGCCTTCAACCGCGACGCCGACCCGACCAGCCCCCTCTACGGCAAGCTCGGCCACCTCGAGACCCACCCGCGCGACGTCGGCAACGGCGTCAAGCTCGGCGGCGCCCGCGCCGTGGCCCTGAGCCCGGACGGGTCCCACCTCTACGTGGCGGCCGAGAACGACAACGCCCTCCTGGCCTTCGACCGCGACCAGCTCCCCTCGAGCGCCTCCTATGGCCGCCTGACCTTCGTCGGCGCGCTGGAGGACGGCGGCGCCGTCAACGGCCTCGCCGGGGCCGCCGCCCTCGCCGTCAGCCCGGACGGCAAGCACGTCTACGTCGCCGGCCGCAACGACAACTCCGTGGCCGCGTTCTCCCGCAACTCGACCACCGGCGCGCTGACCTTCGTCGCCGCTCTCGTCGACGGCACCGGCGGCGCCACCCGCCTGGCCGGCGCCAGCGGCGTCGCCATCTCCGCCGACGGCAGCTTCGTCTACGTCGCCGCCGCGACCGACGACGCCGTGACGGTCTTCGCCCGCGACCCCGCCACCGGCCTGCTGACCTGGGTCGAGCACGAGGCCGACGGGGTCGGCGGGGTCGACGGCCTCGACGGCGCCTCGGCCGTGGTCGTGAGCCCGGACGGGGCCCAGGTCTACACCGCCGCCGTCACCGACGACGCGGTGGCGTCCTTCGCCCGCGACCCGGTCACCGGCACGCTGACCTTCGGCCTGACCCAGAAGGACTCGGTCGGCGGGGTCGACGGCCTCAACGGCGCCCGCGCCCTGGCCGTCAGCTCCGACGGCCAGCACCTGGTCGCCGCCGGCACCGACGACAACGCCCTGGCCGTGTTCCGGCGCAACACCGGCACCGGCCTGCTCAGCTTCGTCGAGGTGCTGAAGGACGGCGCCGGCAGCCCGCCGGTCGACGGCCTCTACGGCGTCCGCGGCCTGGCCTTCAGCCCGGACCCGGACGGCAGCGGGCCGAACGGGAGCACCCACCTCTACACCGCCGCCGCCACCGACGACATGGTGGCGGTGTTCGCGCGCCGGCAGCCCGACGCCGCCTTCGCCTTCATCGAGGACGAGGTCGACGGCGTGGACGACCCGGTCGACGCCGGCGGGGTCGTGGACGGCCTCTACGGCGCCCGCGCCGTGACCGTGACCGCGGACGGCAAGAGCCTGTACGCGACCGGCTTCGGCGACGACGCGGTGGCGGTCTTCAGGCGCGACCAGACCGTGACCAGCGGCACGACCTCGGGCAGCGCCCACCTCAGCTACCTGGAGGTGAAGAGGGACGGCGTCGGCGGGGTCGACGGCCTCGACGGCGCCACCGCGGTCGCGGTCAGCCCGGACAACAAGACCGTCTACGCCGCCGGCCAGAACGACAACGCGGTGGCGGCGTTCACCCGCAACCTGACGACCGGCGCCCTGACCTGGCTCGAGGTGCGCCGGGACGGCGTCGGCGGGGTCGACGGCCTGGCCGGCGTCTGCGGCCTGGCCGTGAGCCCGGACGGGGCCACCGTCTACGCCGCCGGCCAGTACGACTCGGCGGTGTCGGTGTTCCGGCGCGAGACCTCGGGCAGCCTGACCTGGCTCGAGCGGCAGGCGAACGGGACCGGCGGGGCCGAGGGCCTGGCCGGGGTCAGCGCCGTCGCGGTGTCGCCGGACGGCAAGCACGTCTACGCCGCCAGCCGGGTGGCCGACGCGGTGGTGGTGTTCGGCCGCGCCCTCGACGGCCGTCTCACCTTCCAGCAGGCGCTGTACGACGGCGCCGGCAACGACGGCCTCGACCAGGCGCAGTCGGTGGCGGTGAGCCCGGACGGGAGCCACGTCTACGTCGCCGCGGGCGCCGACGACGCCGTCGCCCTGTTCCGCCGCGACACCGACAACACCAGCACCACCTTCGGCTCGCTGCTCTTCGTGGCCGTGTACCGCGACGGCGTCGGCGGCGTCGACGGGCTCGACGGGGCTCGCTCGGTGGCGGTCAGCCCCGACGGCGCCAACGTCTACGCCGCGGGCGAGAACGAGGACGCCCTCGCCATCTTCTCCCGCGTCACCAACGACACCTCGACCGAGTTCGGCACGCTGTCGCTGGTCGAGGTCCGCCGGGACGGGGTCGACGGCGTCAACGGCCTGCGCCAGGCCAGCTCCGTCGCGGTCTCGCTCGACAGCCGCAACGCCTACGTCGCCGGCATGGGCGACAGCGCCCTGGCGGCCTTCGTCCGCCGCGCCGGCTCGACCTGCTCCGCCAGCGGCACCGGCGACATCGTCGACGTGGTCGACATCGGCGCCGGCGGCTCGATCAGCTACACCGTCAACGCCACCGTCAAGCCGGGCGCGACCGGCGACCCGGTCGGCGGCAACCTGGTCAACGTCGCGTTCGTCACCGTGCCGGTCGGCGTCACCGACCCCGACGAGGCCGGCGACCCGACCGACGACAACCTCGCCACCGACGTCGACATCCTCCGCCGCCGGGCCGACCTCGGGGTGACCAAGACCGACGGCGTCGAGGCGGTCAACGCCGGCGACGACGTCACCTACACCCTCACGGTCACCAACTCCGGCCCCTCCAACGAGGTCGGCGCGACCCTGAGCGACGCCTTCAGCGCCGAGCTCGCCGACGTGAGATGGGCCTGCGAGGCGATCGGCTCCGGCTCCCTCGAGCAGGTCGAGGTCGAGGTCGACGGGGTGGCCGGCGTCACCGGCCTCGACGGCGCCGCGGCGGTGGCGGTCAGCCCCGACCCGGACGGCGCCGGCGGGCCGCTGCCCGGCGGCACCCACGTCTACGCCGTCGGCCTGGTCTCGGCCGCGGTGGTGGTGTTCGAGCGCGACGGATCGACCGGCGAGCTCGAGTTCGTCGAGGCGGAGGTCGACGGCGGCGCGGTCGACGGCCTGGCCGGCGCCAGCGACCTGGCGCTGTCACCCGACGGCCTCCACCTCTACGCCACCGGCCAGCTCGACGACGCGGTGGCCGTGTTCGGCCGCAATCCCGTCGACGGCCGGCTGACCTTCCTCGCCTCCTACCACGACGGAGTCGGCGGCGTCGACGGCCTCGACCAGGCGGTGGCGGTCGCGGTCTCAGCCGACGGCGCCACCGTCTACGTCGCCGGCGCCAACGACGACGCGGTGGCGGTCTTCGAGCGCGACCCGGCTACCGGCCTGCTCGACCTCGCGCAGCTGGTGCGGGACGGCGTCGGCGGCGTCGACGGCCTCGACGGCGCCAGCGGCCTGGCCCTGTCGCCGGACGACCTCAACCTCTACGTCACCGGCCTCAACGACGGCGCGGTGGCGGTCTTCGCCCGCAGCACGGCCGACGGCACCCTGACCTACCTCGAGCGCAAGGGCAGCGACTCCACCGCCGGCCTCGACGGCGCCACCGCCGTCGTCGTCGACCCGTCGGGCAGCCACGTCTACGTCGCCGGCGGTCTCGACGACGCGGTGGTCGCCTTCACCCGCGAGGCGGTCAGCGGCCGCCTCAACCCCCTCCAGGTCGTGGCCGACTCGAGCGACGGGGTGGTCGGCCTGAACGGCGCCGCGGCCCTGGCCCTGAGCCCGAGCGGCGGCGCCCTCTACGTCGCCGGCCAGGCGGCGGACTCGATCGTCCTGCTGCGCCGCGACCCGACCACCGGCCGCCTGACCTTCGTCGAGCGGGTCCGCGACGGCGGCGGCGCCGAAGGCCTGGACGGGGTCGACGGCCTCGCCCTGAGCCCCGACGGCGCCCACCTCTACTCGGCCGCGCTGGCCTCCGACGCGGTGGCGGTCTTCGCCCGGCCGGGCGACTCCACCTGCCCGGCGAGCGGCGTCGGCGACATCCTCGAGACGGTCAACGTCGCCGCCGGCGGCCGGCTCGTCTTCACGGTCGACGCCAGACTCGTCTCCAGCGCGGTCGGCGTCACCTGCCCGGCGCCGTACGACCCGGGCCGGAAGTGCCTGGTCAACCAGGCGACCGTGACCGCGGCGCCCACCGACCTCGGCGACCCCGACCCGGGCGACAACCTCGCCACCGACGCCGACTACCTCGGCCGCCGCGCCGACCTCGCCATCACCAAGGACGACCGCCTGGCGGAGTTCGACGGCCTCCTCGGCGCGGCCGACGTGGCGGTGGCGCCAGGGGTGGGCGCCCACTGCTACGTCGCCGCCCCGGACGACAACGCCATCGGCGTCTTCGAGCGGAGCACGACGATCGGCCCGACCCTCGGCCAGCTCCGCTTCCTGGCCGCGGTGCGCGACGGCGAGGACGGGGTCGACGGGCTCTCCCTCGTCTCCGACCTGGCCCTGTCGAGCGGCGGCGAGCACCTCTACGCCGCCTCGCCCGGCGACAGCGCGGTGGCGGTCTTCGAGCGCGACCCGGCCAGCGGCCTGCTCAGCCTCGCCCAGCTGCTCCGCCACGGGCTCGGCGGCGTCACCGGCATGCTCGGCGCCTCGGCCCTGGCGCTGTCTGGGGACGGCGCCCACCTCTACGTCACCGGCCGCGACTGCGACAGCGTGGCGGTGTTCGCCCGCGACAACGACCCGGGCAGCGCCCAGTTCGGCCAGCTCGGCTTCGTCCACGCCGTCACCCCGGCGTCCGGCGCCCAGGGCCTGACCGGCCCCGCCGCGGTGGTGGTCTCGGCGGACGGTCGCCACGTCTACGTCGCCTCGCCGCTGGGCAGCTCCGTGACCGTGCTCAGCCGGGACGACGACAACGGCAGCGGCACCTTCGGCCGCCTCACCTACCTCGACGTCCTGGTCGACGACACCGGCGACAACGACGGCCTGGGCGGCGTCAGCGCCATGGCGATGTCGACCGACGGCGCCTTCTTCTACGCCGCGGCACCGACCGACAACGCCGTCTCCCTGTTCGCCCGCGACAACGAGCCGTCGTCGCCCGATTTCGGTCGGCTCGACTTCGTCGCCCTGGCCGCCGACGGCGTCAGTGGCTTCGACGGCCTGGCCGGCGCCCGGGGCCTGCTCCTCAGCCCCGGCGGCGGTCACCTCTACGTGGCCGGGGCGGCCGAGGACGCGGTCGCGATCCTGGACCGGGACCCGGCCGACGGCACCCTCGCCCCGAGGGCGGTGGTGCGCAACGGCGACGCCCAGGCGGGGCCGCCGCCGGTCGTCGTGCAGGGCCTCGACGGGCCGGCGGCGCTCGCCACCGACGCGGCCGGCGAGCACCTCTACGCGGCCGCGGCCGGCGCGGGCGCCGTGGTCGCCTTCCAGCGCGATCCCACGTCCGGCGGCCTCGGCTTCCTCGGCACCCTCTCAGACGGCGGCGGCGGCGCCGCGCCGGGGAGCCAGGTGACCTACCTCATCGTCGTCACCAACAACGGCCCCAGCGACGTCTACGGGGCCGTGGTCCGCGACGCCCTGCCGGCCGAGTTCGAGAACATCACCTGGCAGTGCAGCACCGAGGGCGTCGGCGCCGCCTGCGACGTGCTCTCCGGCACCGGCGACCTCAACGAGAGCGTCGACGTCCCGGTCGGCACCCGCGTCCTGTTCGAGGCCACCGGCACCCTCCGCACCGGTCTCTCCGGCACGCTCCGCAACACCGCCACGGTCAGCGAGCCGGTCGGGGTCGTCGACCCGGACGTCAGCAACAACAGCGCCACCGACGACAACACCGTCCTGGCGGCGGTGGCCGACCTCTCCCTGACCAAGGACGACGGCCTCGTCGCCGTGGCGCCGGGGGACGTCGTGACCTACCAGATCGCGGTCGCGAACGCCGGCCCCAGCCACGTGGAGAGCGCCACGGTCGAGGACCTGCTGCCCGAGGCGCTGAACGGCTCGAGCTGGACCTGCGCGGCCACCCCGCCCCCCGGCCTGCTCGCCTTCCTCGAGGCCGAGCAGGACGGCGCCGGCGGCGTCGACGGCCTGGCCGGGGCGGCGGACGTCGCCGTCACCGGCGACGGCACCTCGGTCTGCGCCGTCG
>CAYTJW010000129.1:0-10632 GCA_964438135.1 uncultured Thermoanaerobaculia bacterium | reverse complement strand
CGCGGCGAGGAGGCGCTCGACCTCCGCCTCCTCGGCCTGCTCCCGCGCCAGCTCTGCCTCGAACAGGCGCCGCATCAGCGCCGCCGCCGCCGCCGCGGCCAGGGCCGCCAGGTCGCCGGTGGCGTGCGCCAGCAGGTCCTGGCGGAAGGCGGAGGCGCTCGGGTGGCGGACCTCGCGGTCGGTGGCCAGGGCGCGCATGAGCACTGGCCGCAGGGCGGCAGGGACCCCCTCGAACCGGCCCGAGTCGACCTCGCCGCGCCGAACCGCGGCGAGGATGGCGAGGCTGTTGGGTCCGTCGCGGAGCGCGCGCATGGTCAGCAGCTCGGTCAGGACCACGGCGAGGGAGAACACGTCGCTGCGGCGGTCGAGGGGCAGGCCGGCCGCGGCCTCCGGGCTCATGTAGCGGATCTTGCCCTTGATCTCGCCGTGCTCGGTGTGCTCCTCGCGGTCGCGGGCCCGGGCCACGCCGAAGTCCGCCAGCTTGACCTCGCCGCTCCAGCCGAGCAGCACGTTGCGGGGGCTGACGTCGCGGTGGACGATCTCCTGCGGCTGGTCGAGGTGGCGGAACTCGTGCGCGAACTCGAGCGCCAGCGCCGTCTGCTCGGCGACCCGGACCGCGAGGCGGTGGGGGAATGCCTCGCCCCGCTCGACCAGCCGCTGCAGGACCAGGTAGAGGTCGCGGCCGGCGACGTACTCCATGGCGATGTAGGGGATCCCCTCGTGCTCGCCGAGCTCGTGGATCTGGACGATGTTGGGGTGGACCAGGCGGGAGGCGATGCGGGCCTCGTCGCAGAACATCCGCACGAACCGCTCGCTCTCCGCGAGGTGGGGGTAGATCCGCTTGATGGCGATGGTCTTGGAAAAGCCGCGGGCGCCCAGGACGCGGGCCCGGTGGACGTCGGCCATGCCGCCGGCGGAGATCCGGCGGACCAGGACGTAGCTGCCGAAGGGCTGCAGGGTGACGGCGGCGAGCGGCGGCTCCGACACCGCACCAGTCTACGCGAGACCGCGGGTCGCCGGGGACGCAGGCTCAGGGGGTCGGCGGTGCCGGCGCCACCGCGCCGCCCCGCCACGGCTCGACGGGCCGGGGCGCGCCCCGCTAGAATCGGGGGAGGGGGGACGCATGCGCTACGGATCGATCTGCGTCGCCGTGGCCCTGCAGCGCTACCTGGACTTCACCCCGGTGGCGCTGCGCCAGCGCGAGCTGGGGCGGGTCCTGGCCCGCGAGTACGGCGCGGTGCTGCACTGCCTGTCGGTCAACGCGCCGGTGCCGCTGCTGCCCGACGTCGAGACCAGCGAGGAGAAGCTGGTCCGCTACGTGGAGCCGCTCCTGGCCGCCGGCCTCGACGTCCGCACCGCCCTGCGGGAGGGGACGCCGAGCCGGGAGATCATCGCCTACGTCCACCAGGTCGGCGCCGAGCTGCTCATCGTCGGCAGCCACAGCAAGCGCGGGCCGCTCGACGTCGGCCTCGGCTCGACCGCGGCCGCGCTGCCCCAGGACCTGCGCGCGGCGGTCCTCCTGGTCCGCCCGACCGCGGCCGAGCAGGAGACCACGCGCGAGCTGATGATCCCCCGCTACCCGCTGGTGTTCCCGTACGGCTGAGGTGGCCATGACGGCGTTCGGCGTCGGCCTGCTGCTCCTCGTCCTCGGTCACGTCCTGTACGGGCGCCTGGCGGAGCGGGCGGTGCGGCCCGACCCGGCGCGGGTCACACCGGCCGTCGCCCGCGCCGACGGGGTCGACTTCGTCGTCATGCCGACCTGGCGGGTGTACCTGATCCAGCTCCTCAACATCGCCGGCCTGGGGCCGGTGTTCGGCCCGATCATGGGCGCCCTGTGGGGGCCGCAGGTCTTCCTGTGGGTGGTGCTCGGCTGCATCCTCGGCGGCGCGGTCCACGACCTGCTGTCCGGGGTGATGTCGATCCGCCACGGCGGCGCCGGCCTGCCCGACCTCATCGCCCGCTACCTCGGCCGTTTCTGGCGGCAGGTGGCGGTGGTGTTCATCCTCGCCCTGATGGTCCTGGTCGGGACGGTGTTCGTGCGCGGGCCGGCGATGCTGGTGGTGCAGCTCCTGCCGGCCGAGACCGTGGGCGGCCTGGTCGGGCCTCAGGCGGCGGCGTGGCTGGCGTCGACCTGGCAGGGCTCGAGCGTCTGGCTGTGGGTGGTGATGGGGGCGATCTTTCTCTACTACGTGGCGGCGACCCTGCTGCCGATCGACGTCCTGATCGGCCGCGTCTACCCCTTCTTCGCCGCCGCCCTGCTGGTGATGGTGGCCGGGCTGGCCGGGGCGATGATCCTCCGCCGCCTCGAGCCGCTGCCCTTCACCCTCGCCAACCTGCACCCCCAGGGGCTGCCGGCCTGGCCGCTCATCTTCATCACCGTCAGCTGCGGCGCGGTGAGCGGCTTCCACGCCACCCAGAGCCCGCTCATGGCCCGCTGCCTGGGCTCGGAGCGACACCTGCGGCTGGTGTTCTACGGCGCCATGGTCGCCGAGGGGCTCATCGCCCTGATCTGGGCCACGGCCGCGCCCGCCTTCTACGGCTCGGTCGCGGGGCTCCACGCGGCCCTCGCCGCGGGCGGTCCGGGCAAGGTGGTGCACGACGTCTGCGTCGCCACCATGGGCGCGTTCGGCGGCCTCGTCGCCGTGCTCGGGGTGGTGGTCCTGCCGGTGACCTCGGGCGACACCGCGTTCCGCGTCGGCCGCCTGATCCTCGCCGACGCCATCGGCCTCGAGCAGCGGCGGGTGCGCAACCGCTACGCGGTCGCGCTGCCCCTGTTCGCCATCTCGATCGCCCTCAACTTCGTCAACTTCGCGGTCATCTGGCGCTACTTCGGCTGGGCCAACCAGGCCCTGTCCGCGGTCACCCTGTGGACCGGGACGGTCTACCTCGCCCGCCGGCGGAGCATGTGGTGGCTGGCCGCGGCGCCGGCGGTCTTCATGACCGCCATGACCGTCACCTACATCCTGGTCGAGGACATCGGTCTGTCCCTGCCGCTGACCTGGGGCACGTCCGTCGGCGTCGCCGCCGGCGCGGCGTCCCTGGTCGCCTTCCTGGTCGCCCGCCCGCGCCTGCCGCCGGCGGACGACGGCCCGCAACCTCTGGTCGAGCTGTCCGAAGCCGAGCGCGCGAGCGACAACGTGGCGTGCTAGGACGAGCTGTCGGCCTTGAGCGGTCAGCCGTCAGCTCGCCTCGACCCGTCCGGCCGGCCGTTGCGTCGGTGCTCCCGGTCGCTGGCCAGGCTCTGCTGGGCGACCGACCTGGCCCCGGGCGAGCACTGCCGACAGCTGGCGGCGTTCGCCGGCGACAACGGTCTGGCCGCGGAGTCGGGCACCTGCCGCCACGCGTCGGCCGTGCTCGAGTGACCCCGCTCACCCGACCGGTGGGGTGGGCGCGTGGTAGCGTGGCCTGACAGGGCTCCGAGGAGGTGGTCGATGCGCGGTCCGGCGGTGGTGCTGGCGGCAGCGGTGGCAGCGGCGGCCAGCGTGCAGGGCGCGCTCCTGCCGTGCGCGGCGGTGGGCGCCGAGGGCGACCTCGAGGTCTACGGCGACGCCCTGGCCGGGGGCTGGGTCGACTGGTCGTGGGACACGGTCGCGGATTTCGCCGCCACCGCCACGGTCCACTCCGGGGCCCATGCCCTGGCCGTGACCCACGTCGCCGCCTGGGGAGGGCTCTACCTCCACCCCGACCCCGCTCTCGACGGCGCGGGGTTCGAGGCTCTGAGGTTCTGGGTTCACGGCGGGGCGGCGGGCGGCCAGCTCCTGCGGCTCGACCTCTACGACGGCGCCGGCGCGATCGCCGGCAGCCTCGCCCTCGACCCGCTGGCCCCGGCGTGGACCGAGCTCGAGGTGCCGCTCGCCGACCTCGGCGCCCCGGCCACCATCGGTGGCCTGGCGTGGCAGAGCCTGGCCGCCGGGCCCCAGGCCACGTACGACCTGGACGAGGTGGTCCTCGTGGCCCGGACCGGCCCGCCCCCGCCGCCCCCGACCCCGGCCCCGGGGCCGGACCTGGCCGTCGACGCGGCCAGCGGCCGCCACGCCATCAGCCCGCTGGTCTACGGCATGAACCTGGCCGACGAGGCGCTGGCGGAGGAGCTGCGGTTGCCGCTGCGGCGCTGGGGTGGCAACCACACCAGTCGCTTCAACTACCTCGTCGACACCACCAACGTCGGCTCGGACTGGTACTTCGAGAACATCCCCCAGGACAACCCCGACCCCGGCCAGCTGCCCGACGGCAACGCCGTCGACCGCTTCGTCGAGCAGGACCGCCGCACCGCCACCCGCTCGCTGGTGACGGTGCCGCTCGTGGGCTGGGTCGCGAAGCGGCGGCTCGAGGGCCACCCGTTCGACTGCGGCTTCAAGCAGTCGGTGTACGGGGCGCAGGAGGATGCGGACCCCTGGGACCCGGACTGCGGCAACGGCGTGCTGGTCGGCGGCACCGTCATCAGCGGCAACGACCCGCTCGACACCAGCGTCGCCGCCGGGCCGGAGCTCGTCGCCGGCTGGGTCGACCACCTGGTCGGCCGCTACGGTCACGCCGCCGACGGGGGCGTCGCCTTCTTCGAGCTCGACAACGAGCCGATGCTCTGGTCGTCCACCCACCGCGACGTCCACCCCCAGCCCACCAGCTACGACGAGGTGCGCGACCGGACCTGGGCGTACGCGGCCGCGGTCAAGGCCGCCGACCCGACCGCCCAGACCCTGGGGCCGTCGGTGTGGGGCTGGACCGCGTACTTCTGGTCGGCGCTCGACTGGGCGTCGGGCGGCGACTGGTGGAACCACCCCCAGGACCGGCTGGCCCACGGCGACGTGCCGTTCGTGGAGTGGTACCTGCAGCAGATGGCAGCCTGGGAGCAGGCCCACGGCCAGCGCCTCCTCGACGTCCTCGACCTCCACTTCTACCCGCCCGGGGTGGCCCTGGGGCCGGCCGGCGACGCTGCCACCCAGGCCTTGAGGTTGCGCTCCACGAGGCTGCTGTGGGACCCCACCTATGCCGAGGAGAGCTGGATCGGCGAGCCGGTCTACCTGGTGCCGCGCATGAAGGCCTGGGTTGACGTCAACTACCAGCACACCCGCACCGCCATCACCGAGTACAACTGGGGCGCTCTCGACCACGTCAATGGCGCCCTCGCCCAGGCCGACGTGCTCGGCATCTTCGGCCGCGAGGGGCTGTACGCCGCCACCCTGTGGGGACCGCCGGAGAGCGACCAGCCGGGTGCCTTCGCCTTCCGCATGTACCGCACCGTCGACGGCCGCGGCTTCGGCGAGACCAGCGTCGCGGCCACCAGCGCCGACCAGGGGCAGCTCTCCCTCTACGCCGCCCGCCGCATCGCCGACGACGCCCTGACCCTGGTCGCGGTCAACAAGGGCGCGAGCGCCCTGACCAGCGCCGTGGCGCTGGCCGGTTTCCCGCCCGGCCCGGCCGCCCGGGTCCACCGCTACAGCGCCGCCGACCCGGCCGAGATCGTGCGCGAGGCGGACCAGGCCGTGACCTCGGCCGGCTTCAGCCACACCTTCCCCGCCTCCTCGATCACCCTGCTCGAGCTGCCGCTCGACCCGGACCGGGTGCCGCGCTGCGACTGCGACGGCAACCTGATGCGAGCCCCGGACGACCTCGGCGACCTGGCCGAGGAGGTGCTGGACGGCGACGGGGTCGCCGCGGCGGCCGTGCCGGGAGGTTCCTTCCCGGGCAGCGCCGAGGGCTGCGACGGCACCGCCGACGCCGTCGTCGACGCCGCCGACCTGGCGTGCGCCATCACCACCCTGACCCTCGGCCCGGACCTGTGCGGGGGGTGAGGCGGGCGCGTCGCGGCGGGTCGGGACACCCCGACCTCCTGGACACGCTGGCGGCTGCCCATGCCGAGGCTGGCCACTTCGGCGAGGCGGTCGAGACCGTGCACGCAGCCCTCGCGTTGCTCGCCTCCGCCGGGGGCTCGGAGGAGCTCGCCGCGAAGCTGGAGGAGCGCCTGCGGCTCTGCGAGACGGGCCAGCCCTCCCGGCAGCAGCCGAGCCCCTGACCCGACGTCTCGCCGCCTCGCCCCGCTGCTGCCGCGTCGACGGCATGAGCGGCGCTCCTCGGGCCCGTCACGAGCGCAGCTGTCCGCCCTGGCCGGGGGAGCGCCCGGCGCAGCTGCCGGGGCTGCCGGCTCGCCCGTCCCCGAGGGGAGCCCGGGAGGGGCCGACGGCGGTGTGCCGAATCACGGTGGCCGGCCCCGGAGGTCGCCAGGGCAGACCCTGCCCCGCGACCGTGTGACGCGCGACCTGCTCCGTGCCGAGGTCACGGCCCGCCGATCTCGGCCTGGCGGAGGAAGGCGGCGCTGGCCTCGGGCTGGGCGGTGTTGATGAACATGCCGGTGCCGAGCTCGAAGCCGGCGGCGCGCGACAGGCGGGGCACGATCGACAGGTACCAGTGGAAGTAGCGCACTGCCCGCTCCGAGGGGGAGGCGGAGCGGATGACGAGGTTGAAGTCCGGGTCGTCGAGAGCCAGGCGCAGGCGGAGCAGGGTCTCCTTGAGCACCCCGGCGAGGTCGAGGAGCTCGGAGTCCGCGAGGTCGCCGAAGTAGGCCGAGTGGCGGCGCGGGAACACCCAGAGGTGGAAGGCCGACAGGGCCGCGAAGGGCACGAACGCGACGAAGCCGGGGCTCGAGGCGACCACCCGGCGGCCGTCGGCCAGCTCCTCGGCGAGGGCGTGGCAGCCGACGCAGCGGCCGCTGTCGCCGAAGTAGCGCAGGGCCTCCTCCAGCCGGCCGCGGACCTGGCCCGGCACCACCGGCGTGCCCACCACCTGCGAGTGCGGGTGCTCGAGCGAGGTGCCGGCGCTCGGCCCGTGGTTGCGAAAGACGATGACGTGCTCGATGCGCGGGTCCTCGTACAGCGCCCGCATCCGCGCGCGGTAGACCTCGAGCACCAGCGCCACCCCCTCGACCGGCAGCAACGCCAGGCTCTGGTCGTGGGCCGGGGTCTCGACGATCACCTCGTGGCGGCCGGTGCCCTCGACCGTCTGCGTGTAGCCGTGTCCCTGGCGGGCCGCGGTCCCGGTGGGGGCGAGCGCCGGGTAGCGGTTGGGCACTGAGCGCACCTGCCACGGGCCCTCGGCGGGCAGGGCGAGCGCCACGTCCGGCGTGTGCCGCTCGTTGCCCGGGCAGAACGGGCAGGTGGCGGACCAGGCCGGCAGGGCCTTGCGCTCGCGCGGGTGGACGAAGTCCTCCGGCCGTTTGGCCCGCTCGCTGGCGACGATGACCCACTCGCCGGTGACGAGGTTGTAGCGCAGCTCCGCCATGTCCACCTCCGTGTCCCTCTCCCCAACGGTACCACCGCCCCTCGTCCCGCACCCGTTCCCGTACCCGATGCCCTCATCGGCCGCGGGTCCAGGTCCAGGTTGGATCCGGGCGGGTGGGGGAGCTGACAGCTGAGCCTGTTTCAAAACCCCTGTCATCCCGAGGAGACCCGCAGGGTCGACGAGGGATCCCTCGCGGGGGACCCATGGCGAGACGGCCAGCAAGAAGCGATGTCGCCGTGGCAAGCTCTTTCTCCACAAAGGATTCCTCGCCCGAGCACGCCCGCCCGCCCAGCCCGGGCTCGGAATGACAGGGAGCTGGAGGGCGCCCGCCGGAGCACCACGGAAGGTCACAGATGTCCGTGGAAGGGCGTTTTGCAAGAGGCTCAGCTGTCAGCCAGCGGCTGTCGGCTCCCCCGCCCGACCAGCCGGGACAGGAGCCGGGGCGCGGCAGCCGGCGCCGTCTCAGGGGAGCGCGCTCTCGTAGCCGCGGGCGAGACGGAACACGGCGTCGCCGGTGACCTGGTCGACGCGCGAGGCGTAGGCGTAGTAGACCGCGCCGGGGTCGGAGCAGGAGATCTCGGCGTACCCGTCGAGCAGGGTGGCGACCCCGAACGTGGACAGGGAAACCTGCTGCAGCCCGGCCTCGGTGAAGGACAGGGTGCCGGAGCCGACCGCGTCGCCGGCCGCGCTGCGGACCGTGACCGTGAACTGGACCGACTCGCCGACCGGCAGGTCCCACGGCCAGAAGACGCCCAGGTTGGTGCGGAAGAAGCCGTCGTGGCGGAGGCCCCCGGCCCAGGACGGGCCGGCCAGCAGGACGCTGGTGACGTCCTGGCCGTAGCTGCCGCCGCCGGCGGCGACAGTGTAGGTGCGGGACGCCAGGACCAGGGGCGTGCCGTCGAGGGAGATGACCCACAGCGCACCCTTGGCGCTGACCAGGTCGAACTGGCTCTGCACCACGTTGGACAGGGTGACCTGGCTGCTGGCCGCGACCGTGATCGGGTCGGTGATGTCGGTCTCGAAGGCCGGGCTGCCGCCCACGATCTCCGGGTAGAGCTGCAGCACGACCTGGGTGTCCTGGTTGGTCACGTTGAGGATGCTCACGTCGGAGCGCCAGAACGTCTCGTTGGCCCCCGGCAGGTTGGCCACCACCGGGATCACGCCCCCGGGGCCCACGAACTGCGCCGGGGCCTGGCCGGCGATCAGGAGCAGGGTCACGAGCAGGGTTGCGTTGCGCATGGCGGACCTCCCGCGGCAGTCTACAATGGAGCGGTCGTGCCCGCCGAGCCCCTCGTCGCCCACCCCGCCAGACCCGAGGCGACGGCAACCACCGGCCGCCCCCGGCTGACCATGCTGCTGCGCGCCGCCGGCCAGCACGGCGCGATGTGGCTCGCCACCGGCGTCCTCGGGCCAGCGGTCTTCCTGCTGTCGCTGGTCGGCCTGCGCCTCGCCGCCTACCGCCTGGTGGCGCTGTGGTGCCGCCTGCTGCACCTGGTCACCGGCGCCCGCTTCCGGGTCGAGGGCCTCGAGCGCGTGCCGCCGGACGGCCCCTACGTGGTGATCTCCAACCACTCGAGCCACCTCGACGGCCCGACCATGATCCTGGCCCTGCCCCACCCGGTCTTCTTCGTCATCAAGAAGGAGCTGACCTGGCTGCCGGTCTGGGGCCAGGCGGTGAGCATGCTGGGCTTCATCGCCGTCGACCGCGGCGACTCGGCCAGGGCCCGGGCGCGGCTCGAGCGGGCGGTGGCCGCGGTTCGCGCCGGTCGCCATGTGCTGGTCTTCCCGGAAGGGACCCGCTGCCCGGACGACGGCATGCTGCCGTTCAAGAAAGGCGGCTTCCACCTCGCCGTCGCCGCCGGGGCGCCGATCCTGCCGATCGCGGTCAACCGCAGCCGGCGGCTCATGCCCAAGGGCGCGCCGGCCTCGCTCGCCGGCACGGTCGAGATCCTGGTCGGCGAGCCGATCCCGACCGCCGGCCTCGGCCCGGAGCAGGTCGACGAGCTCCTGGTCCGGACCCGGCAGGCGATCGTCGAGCTGCGCCGGCGCGACCCGGACTTCACGGGGTAGCGGGAGGGAGGGGAGCCGTCAGCTCTCGGCCCCTCCCACCCGACCCGAGGGGGACTGCCATCCGCGGCCGGCCGCCGAGCACGGCGGGCGCCGCCGGGGCGGTGCCCCCCGCAGGGGGCACTGTCACCCCGCGCGTGGTCACCCCGCCGCGGCCGGCCCGTGCCGCGCCGAGCTGGCCTCGGCATGGCGCTTGCATCGAGCACCCGCACGATGGGCACGAGCCAGTACCGCTCGGTTGGGCGGCACCCGGGGGCCGCGACCGGTGACCTGCGTCACGGCCGATTCTCGACCCACAAGTTACACTACTCGAACGACATGTGCTAGCATCTGGGGAGCCGGAGAGGGAGGCCGCAATGGCGCTGGAGAGGATCGGCCACTACAAGATCGTGTCGGAGCTCGGTCGGGGCGGCATGGGCGTGGTCTACAAGGCCCACGAGGAGTCCCTCAACCGCTTCGTCGCCATCAAGGTGCTGGGCGAGCACCTGGCTGAGGACGCGTCCTACGTCCAGCGCTTCCTGCGCGAGGCGCAGAGCGCGGCCAAGCTCAACCACCCCAACATCGTCCAGATCTACGCCACCGGCCAGGAGGGCGCCTGCCACTACTTCGTGATGGAGTACATCACCGGCACCAGCCTGCAGCAGCTGCTGCGGGACCGAGGTCGGATGGAGCCCAGGCAGGCCGCGCGCATCATCCTGCAGACCGCGGCCGGCCTCGAGGCGGCGCACGAGGCCGGCATCGTCCACCGCGACATCAAGCCCGCCAACATCCTCCTCACCGAGCGCGGCCTGGTCAAGATCGCCGACTTCGGCCTCGCCCTCCTCGCCGGCGGGGCGTCCCGCCTGACCGCCACCGGCATGTTCATGGGCACGCCCGGCTACCTGTCGCCCGAGCAGTGCCTGGACAAGGACGTCGACCACCGCACCGACATCTACTCGCTCGGCGTGACCTTCTTCGAGATGCTGACCGGCCGGATCCCGTTCAAGGCCGACAGCCCGCTCGCCCTGCTCCGCCAGATCATCGAGGTCGAGCCGCCGGACGTGCGCGACCTCAACCCCGACGTCGACGAGGAGGCCAGGGACATCCTCCGCCGCATGATGGCCAAGGCCAAGGAGCAGCGCTACCCGACCTGCCACGAGCTGATCGCCGACCTGCAGGCCTACCTCGAGCGCGCCGGCACGTCGCGCGAGGAGGTTGCCGGCGTCGCCGCCGGCACCTCCGCCGCCGTGTCCGCCGCCCCCCGCACCGCCGCCGCGCCGGCCGCGTCGCCGACCGTCCATGCCACCGTCG
>CAYTJW010000128.1:0-10695 GCA_964438135.1 uncultured Thermoanaerobaculia bacterium | reverse complement strand
ATCCGGCCTGCCGCACGCGCTGGCCGACGCCGCAGGCCTCGGTGCAGGGCGCGGCGATGCAGTCGAAGGGGCCCAGCGGCCGGTCGCCCTTGGCGTGGCGGCGGTCGAAGGTGTCGCGGTGGTAGGCGGGGTCGGCGAGGGTCGCCGCGGCGTGGTGGCGGAGGTTGGCCAGGGCCGCCTCGCGGACGCTGGCGGCGGCGCCGTCGCGGCGCTGGGCGGTGCGCAGGATGAGGCCGTCGAGGTCGGCGGCGCCGAGCGCGGCCATGGCCGCGGCGGTGCTCTCCAGGTACTGCGGCAGGCGGCCGTAGCCGCCCGGGCGGAGCAGGTCGGAGCAGGCGGTGACGGTGCGGAAGCCGCCGGCCAGGAGGGCGGGGACGTTGAAGGCGTCGGCACCGGCCGAGAACGACAGCGGCGGCGCCGGGTCCAGGTCGGTGCAGAGCTGCGCGGCCAGGGCCACGGTGAGGGCGTGCAGCGGCCGGCCGGACAGGTACATGCTGGCCTGGGAGGGGTCGAACACTCCGCCCGCGTGCTCCACCTCGAGGGTGTTGGAGAGCTTGAGGGAGAAGCCGACGCCGGCGCGGGCCGCCTCGCCGGCGAGGTCGCGGACCAGGTCGAGCGCGTCGGCGTACCGGAGGTCGTGGGCGAAGGCCGCGTCCGGCACGCGGACGTGGCGCCAGCCGAGCCGGTCGTCGAGGAGGTGGCGGAGGCGCTCGGGACCGAGCAGGGTGGGGTTGAGCTTGACCGCGGTGTGCAGGCCCCACTCGCGCATCAGGTAGGTGGCGATGCGGCCGATCTCGTCCGGCGGGCAGCCGTGCATGGTGGAGAGGGTGACGGTGTCGCCGAGCGACTCGGGCAGCTCGACCTCGGCCGCCTCCTCGAGGTGGCGGGCAACCGCCGCCACGGCCCGGGCGAGGAGCTCGCCGGGGCGGCGGGCGTGCTCCAGGAACCACTGCATGTTGGGGCGGCGGAGGCCGGCCAGGTCGTAGCCGACGCTCAGGTTGAAGACGACCCCCGGGCGCTCGCCGGGGAAGCCGAGGCGGCGGTGAAGGGCGTGCACCAGGACCAGGGCCTGGAGGTACTGGTCGAGCGACTCCTCGACGGTCAGCTCCTGCGACCACTCGACGTTGTAGCCCTCGTCGCGCATGTCGATGCAGGGCCGCGGGATCTCGAGCCGGTCCAGGGTCTGGACGGTCTTCAGCTCGACGAAGCGGGCGCCGCACGCCCAGGCGGTGACGATGTTCTGCGCCATCTGCGAGTGCGGCCCGGCGGCGACGCCGAAGGGGGTCTCGAGGGGGTGGCCGTGGACGGCGGTGCGGAAGGGGTCGCCCGGCGCGGGCCGGAAGAGGAGAGCGAGCGGCAGGCCGAGCAGGGCGTCGCGGTCTCCGAGCTCGGCGGCGATCCAGGCGCTCAGGGTCTCGGCGGGCAGCGGCACGAGGCGGTCGGTCATCGGCTCCTCCCGTGTCGGGCGCCAGGGTAGCACCTCGCCCTGCCGCCGCCGCTCACCCCGGGCCCGCCGCCCTCGCGGTGCCATTCGGCTCGAACCGGGTGCGCCCGTGGCGCCGACGGGGGGCGCCAGCGGTCAATACCGAGCCAACACCAACCCCGGCACGTCGCCGAGGTGCCTCGGATTGCGGGTGGCGAGCGGGGCGTTGTGCTGGATCGCCCAGGCGGCGATCCAGAGGTCCGGCTTGGACCGCCCGGCGAGCAGGGAGCTGCGGCGCAGGCTCGACACGACGAGCGCGTACTGCGCAGCCGTCTCGACGGTGACCTCTCCCACGCGAAACAACCTCAGGAAGCCGAGCGACTGCTCGAAACGCTGCGGCGAGACCGTCGCCCCGCCTTGCAGGAACTCGCCCGCCGCGTGAGCCGGTACCACGAACTCCTCCCCGGGGTGGGCCAGCAGGAGCTCCCTCGCTCGAGACGCCGGGAGGTCCCTCTCCCGCCAGAGGTCCACGAGGAAGGTGGTGTCAACGCAGATCATGCTCTGCCCAGGGCTCGCTCCGGCGGCTCTCGGCCACCACGCCGAGCATGACCTCGGCGTCCTCTTCGCTCAGGGCGGGGCTCTCCGCCAGCCCGCGGAGGATGTCCCGCCCGGTGTGGGCGGCGCCGACCTCGTCGAGGAGGCGGTCGATGACCCTGGAGAAGGACTCACCTCTCCGCTTCACGCCCGCCAGGCGCTCGTAGACCTCGGAGTCGATAGCGATGGTCCTCGTGCTCATGTATACAAACCTACATACAGACGGTTCGGTCGTCAAGCGCGGTCGCCTGCTGCGGAGCGCGGCCGCCTGGGGCGGTGGCGACCCGACGAGCGCCACGCCCAACACCCCGTGCAGACGAGCGGGCGTTGCGGGCGGACGTGTGCATCGTGACGGGGCCGACGCTCGACCCGACTCTGCTGTCGTCCGCCCTGCCTCGTCGTCCCGCTCGACACCGCCGCGCCTCTCCCACTACCATGGGGCGTCACCTCGGGGAGGCGCGGATGGACTGGAAGAAGGTCGTGGCGTTCGGGTGCGGCGGTTGCCTGCTGGTGGGCGTGATCGCGGCGGTCGTGATGGTGGGGTGCCTGTCCTACCTGGGCAAGGACCCCGAGGGCGTCGAGGTGGTCGTGCCGGGGCCGATCGAGGTCGAGGTGGGCGAGACCTTCCAGCTCGAGGTGCAGGTGACCAACCGCCGGTCGAGCGGCTCCCTGACCGTCACCTCGCTCGACCTCGACGAGGGTTACCTGGCGGGCTTCGCCGTCCTCTCCACCACCCCCGGCCACAGCGCCAGCACCCACATCCCGCTCGACGACACCCGCAGCTTCACCTTCGACCGCGCCGTCGCCGCCGGCGAGACCGCCACCTTCACCTTCGAGCTGCGCGCGGTGCAGGCGGGCAACTACCGCGGCGACGTGGACGTGTGCGAGGGGCCGCGCTTCCTGTCGAAGATGCTGCAGACCAGCGTGCGGTAGAGGACACCGGCGGGCCGGGGACCGGCGGTCGGCGGTCACCGGGTCGCTGCGGCGATGGGGGTCAGCCGCAAGGGACCGCTCGGCGACCCGGCGGGTCGCCTCGGGATGACAGGGAGCCCGGACGGGTCGCCTCGGGGTGGCAGGGGAGCCGAGCCGGCCTCACTGCAGCGGTTCGGGCGCGGCCCAGGGCAGGTCGGCCGCGGCCACCGGCTCCCCGGCGGCGCTGTCCGGCCACACGCCGGTCTGCTGGTCGCACTCCGGGCAGGTGTGGGTCTCGGCCAGCTCGGTGGCCTCGGTGCGCTCGGCGGACCAGGACGAGGTGGCGCCGCAGTAGGTGCAACAGGGCGGGGCGGGGTTGGTCATGGGAGCAGGTCTCCTTTTCGTTCCCATGGCGACCGTAACGCCCCGCAGCGGTCGATGCAAGGCTCGGCGCGGCAGTGATTTACCGGGCTGCGGCGTGAATGAGCGCTCACCCACCCGGGGTCGGGGCGGGTGGTGCGGCGGCCTGCGCCACGGCGCCCTGGAGCATGCTCGCGAGCCCCTGCAGGGTGGCGTCGAGCTCCTCCGGCGTCCGCATGGCTTCGAGCTGCCCGAGCAGGCCCTCGACCATGGCCAGGGTCATCATCGCCTGGGTGCGCGTCTCGTCGAACGCGGGGGTGGTCATGCTGGCGACGTCGGCGCGCGCGTCGGCGATGGTGGTGGCCCACGAGCTGGCGAGCTGCTCCGGCACCCAGCACCTTTCGACCTGGACGAAGCGCATGTCCTGCGCCTCGCCGGTCGTGGGGGTGACCCGGACCACGGTCACGTCGCCGTCCTTGCCCACCACCTCGGCGGCGACCCCCTCGAGGGACGCCAGGCCCTTGGCGTAGGGGTCCTCGACCGACGACCGCGAGGCGTCGGCCACCTGCTGCATGACGCGGCTGCCGGTGCCGCGGAGGAAGGCGGCCGGGTCGAGCGTGCGCAGCCGCTCGAGGTCGGCGAGCTCGCTCGCCATGAGCGTGTCGAGGACGCCGACGACGCCGTCCCAGACCTTCTCGGCGTGCGGTCGGTCGGCGGCCAGGCCGGCCGCCATCTGGCTCGAGAGGACCAGGTCGCGCTTCGCCCGCAGGACGGTCACGGCCCGGCGCCCGACCGTGACGAACCGGGCGTGGAGGGAGGGGTCGAGGTTGCGCCCGAAGTCGCGCACCAGCGCCGTCACGTCCCGCTGGTAGGAGGGCGGCAGCGCCTGCCACACCACCTCCGGCTGCTGCGCCGCGAGACCGGCTGCGACCTTGCGCACGGTCGCGTCGGGCGGCTCGGCGGCGGCCGGGACGGCGAGGCCGAGGGTCATGAGAACAGGGGCGGCGAGGCGAGAGCGGAAGCGCATGTGACCTCCAGTGCGGGGCAGAGTGTATCTCACCCCCCCGCCGTCACGTCGCCCTGCGCCCTCTCCGTACCCGTACCCGTGCCCGCACCCGTACCCGTACCCGTGTCCGTACCCGAGGATGCCGAGGCGGGCCGGTCCGGTGCCCCCCGTCCGACCGGGTGCGGGTTCGGCGAGAGAGGGGTTATCCTCGCATCAGGGCAGGAGGGACCATCTCGCCAACCGACACCGCTCCCCGGGTCGAGGCCGACGTCGCCGCCGGCAGGGTCACGCTGGCCTTCGCCGACACTGACGCGGTGCGGGCGTTCTTCGCCGGTGTCAGGGGTCAGGGCGGCTTCATGCTGCCCCTGCCCGGGCGCCCCCAGGCGTTCGCCACGCTGGCCTTCACCCTGACCGCCCCGCCGGCGTTCGAGCTCGCGCTGACGGCGCGCGTGGTGCAGATCTTCGACGCCCCGAGCGGGCCGAACGTGGCCTTCCAGCTGGTCGGCTGGGGCGCCGCCCGGGAGGCCGAGCTCGAGCGCAGGCTGGCCGCCCCGCCGCCGGCCGCGGCCGACGAGGGCGAGTCGCGCGGCGCCTCGCCGGTGTTCCGCATCAAGCAGATGGACCCGGCCCAGCGCCAGCGACTGGCGCTCAAGGCGGACCGCACCGAGCGCCAGATCCTGGTCCGCGACAGCTCGCCGCTGGTCCTCCTGTCCCTGCTGTCGAACCCGCTGCTGGAGGCGGAGGACGTGCTCGCCGTCGTCCGCTCGACCACCGCCACCACCGCCATCCTGCAGCGGGTCGCGGCGGACCGCCGCTGGATGGGCCACGCCGAGATCCGCAGCGCCGTGGTCCGCAACCCCAAGACGCCGACGCCGCTGGCCGTGCGCCTGCTCGAGACCCTGCCGCCCTCGGAGCTGCGCGACCTGGCGAAGATGGGGTCGATCCGCGAGGACGTGCGCCGGGCGGCGTTCCGGCTCCACACCAGGCACGGCAGCGGGCGCTGAGGGTCGGCGGCGGCGCCGGCCCGGGGTGAGCGGGCTTCCCGCCGCCAGCCGGCTGCGCCCTGGCCCGACTTGCACGGCTCGAGGGACCACGCGATACTCGTCGGGAACGGCGCCTGGCCGGTCGGGGGGCGGCGGAGCCGCCCGGCGACGCGGTCGCGGCGGACCGGCGGGCGAGGCCCCGGCCGGGCAGGAATGGAGGACAGCCGGTCATGCACCTGAACGCAGCGGAGATCCTGGAGCGAGCGAAGTCCCACCGTGGAGCCACGGCCGACATGCTGTCGCGCATCATCAGGGTCCCGGCCCTGTCGGGGACCGAGAAGGACCGCATCGCCCTGCTCCGCGACCTCTGCCAGGAGGCGGGCTTCGAGGAGGTGAGGGTCGACGGGCTCGGCAACCTCCTCGCCCGGGTCGGCAGCGGGCCGAAGAGGCTGGTCTTCGACGCTCACATCGACACCGTCGACACCGGCGACCGCGCGCAGTGGCGGCTCGACCCGTTCTCCGGCCTGGTCGCGGACGGGCTGGTGCACGGCCGCGGCGCCTCCGACCAGCTGGGCGGCGCGGCGTCCATGATCACCGCCGGCCGCATCCTGTCCGAGCTCCGCTACGCGGGCCAGCTCTCGGTCTGGTTCGCCTTCACGGTCATGGAGGAGGACTGCGACGGCCTGTGCTGGCGCTACCTCATCGAGCGGGAGGGCTTCAGGCCGGACTTCTTCGTCTCCACCGAGCCGACCAGCTGCCGCCTCTACCGCGGCCACCGCGGGCGGATGGAGATCGAGGCCCGGTTCAAGGGGCTGTCCTGCCACGGCTCGGCCCCCGAGCGCGGGCGGAGCGCGGCGACCATGGCCGCGAAGGCCGCGCTCGCCGTCGACCGGCTCAACGGCGAGCTCGAGCCGGACGACGACGGGTTCCTCGGCAAGGGCACGATCGTGGTGTCGAAGGTCGAGGTCTCCGGCCCCAGCCTGTGCGCGGTGCCCGACCTGGGCATGGTCTACATGGACCGCCGGCTGACCTGGGGGGAGACCATGGAGCTCGCGGTCGAGCAGGTCCGTGGCGCCATCCGCGCCGCCGGGGTCGAGGACTTCGAGGTCGGCGTGCCGCGCTACGACAAGCCCAGCTGGAAGGGGACCGTCCACGAGCAGGAGCTCTACTTCCCGACCTGGAAGACCCCGGCCGACCACCCGCTGGTGCGGGCCGGCGTCGGGGCGCACGTCGCGCTGTTCGGGGCCGAGCCGGTCGTGGACAAGTGGACCTTCTCCACCAACGGCGTCGCCGTGTGCGGCCGCCACCAGGTCCCGAGCGTCGGCTTCGGGCCCGGCGACGAGGCCCAGGCCCACGCCCCCAACGAGGTCACCCGCGTCGACGACCTCGAGCGGTGTGCGGCCTTCTACGCCGGCCTGCCCTACGCCCTGGAGACCCTGGTCTGAGGCGACCCGACGACGGGGGCCGGCCCCCGTCCGTGGTGACCTCCGCCCCGGCCCCGAGCCGAGCGGCCGCGCGCGCGGCCGAGGTACACTGCCCCGCAAGGAGGCTTCCATGTCGGTGATGGCCGGGTGCGTGGTGGGCTTCGTCGCCTGGTTCCTGGTGCGCTACCTGGTGGCGGGGCTGTTCACGGTCGACCAGAACGAGCGGGCGGTCAAGACCAGCTTCGGCCGGGCCCAGCGCATCCCCGGCCGGACCACCCTCGACGACCCGCTGGCCGAGACCCTGCGGCCGGACGAGCGGGAGCGCTACCGCTTCCCGCAGCTGCGGGTGATCCCGCCCGGCGGGCCGTACTTCCGCTGGCCGTGGGAGAGGGTCTTCAAGGTGTCGGTGGCGACCGAGACGGTGAGCATGGCGTACGACCCGGAGAGCCCGGGCGCCAACGTCAGCGGCACGGTCCTGGAGGCGGTGACCAAGGACCAGCTCAACACGGGGCTCACCGGCCAGATCCGCTTCCGCGTCTCGGAGCGCAACCTGTACGCCTACCTGTTCGGGGTCAAGAACCCGATCGCCCACGTGATGGGCTACTTCGTGTCGGTGCTGCGCGAGCGCATCGCCAACTTCGAGGCGCCGGCGGCGGCGGACGGGGTGGCGAGCACGGTCAGCGGCGTGTCGATCAACGACCTGCGCAAGAACCTGCGCGACCTGAACGAGCACATGGACCGCGAGTGCGCCTCGTCCGCGGCCCGCTACGGCGTCACCCTCGAAGCCTCGCTGATCACCGGCATCGACCCGCCGGCCGAGGTGGAGTCGGCCCTGGCGGCGATCAACACCGCCCACAACCACGTCTCGTCCGAGGTCAGCCTGGCCCACGCCTCGGCCGACCAGACCATCGTCCAGTCGCGCCGGGCGGTGGAGATCGAGACCCTCAAGGCGCAGGCCGAGGTGGAGCCGCTCGCCGCGTTGGCGGCGCAGCTCGAGGAGCTCAAGGCCAGCGGCCCGGCGGCGCTGCCCGCCTACCTGCGCAACGTGCGCTTGGGGCTGCTCGGCCGGGCCGAGCGGGTGTTCCTGGAGGTGCGGTCATGATCCTGCCGTTCCTGATCGCCGCGTTCGTCACCTTCGTCGGCTGCTTCGTCGTCGTGCCGTTCCTCCACGTCCTGGCCCGCACCCTCGGCCTGTACGTGGTCAACGGCGAGCGCACCTGCCTGGTCTACATCCTGTTCGGCAACGTCATCGGCGTGATCGACGAGCCCGGCCTGCACGTCCTGCCCCTGCGCCTGGGGTGGAAGGCGGGGCTGGTGAACTGGTTCGGCAGCTGCCGCCGGGTCGACCTGCGGCTCGACCAGGAGTACCTGCGCAGCCAGCCGGTGAACTCCGAGGAAGGGGCGCCGATGGGCATCGGCATCTGGTACGAGATGTACATCTCGGACCCCACCGCCTTCCTGTTCCGCAACGCCGACCCGCGCGGCTCGCTGCGCGCCAACATCTCCAACGCCACCGTCCGCTGCCTGTCCAACATGCCGCTGGCCGAGCTGCTGGAGACCCGCCACCAGATGAGTCAGACGGTTCGCGGCGAGGTCTCGGACCGGTCGCACGAGTGGGGCTACCGGCTCGGCTCGGTGTACATCCGCAAGGTCCACTTCCGCGACGTCGGCATGATCCGGCAGATCGAGGAGAAGGTCGTCAACCGGCTCCGCCAGGTGACCTCGGCCATCCGCCAGGACGGCGCCAACCAGGTCAGCATCATCACCTCCAGCGCCGAGCGGCAGGCGGCGGTGGAGTTCGCCCGCGCCGCGTCGATGCGGCCCAAGATCGTCGGCGCGGCGCTGGAGCGGATCGCCCGCGACCCGGAGGTGGAGAAGGCGCTGTTCGAGGTGCTGGAGGTGCAGCGGCTGCTCGAGGGCCCGGCCCGGCTGACCCTGCTGCCGGCCTCAAGCGGCGGCCTCGCCTCCCTGCTGGCGCTGGACGGCGGCGTGGCCGCCCACGCCGCCGGGGGGGCGTGAGGGGGCGGAACCCGGCCCGGCCGGCGGTGTCTCACTCGCCGGGCGCGACGCGCTCGTGGAGGTCCTGATGCGCACCGTGACGTCGCTCTTGATCCTCGGTCTCGTGGCGGGGGCCTCGGCCCAGGACGTGCCGCCGGCGCTGATGGTCGACCAGGGCAGCGGGGCCCGGCCGCTCGATCTGGCCCGGGTGGAGATCTCGGCCCGGGTCGAGGGGCCGGTGGCCGAGACCCGCATGACCATGGTCTTCGCCAACCACTCGGACCGCGCCCTGGCCGGCGACCTCTACTTCCCGCTGCCCGAGGGCGCCACCGTCTCGGGCTACGCCCTCGACGTCGACGGCGTCATGGTGGACGGGGTGGTGGTCGCGAAGGACAGGGCCCGGCAGGTGTTCGAGACCGAGCAGCGACGCGGCGTCGACCCGGGCCTGGTCGAGTGGGTCAAGGGCTCGAGCTTCAAGACCCGGGTCTTCCCCGTCCCCGCCCGCGGCTCGCGCACGGTCATGGTGCGCTACGTCACCGAGCTGGTGGAGACGGTCGACGGCGCCGTGCTCGAGCTGCCGCTCACCTTCCGCGACCGGGTCGACCGGCTGGACCTGCGGGTCGAGGTGGTGCGCCCGGGGGAGGCGCCGCGGGTCCTGGCGGGCGCCCCGGCCGGCTTCTCCTTCGCTGCCTGGCGCTCGAGCTGGGTGGCCGAGGCCCACCTCGAGGGGGCGGCCCTGACCGACGACCTGCGGCTGGCGGTGCCGGCGGCCGAGAGGCAGCCGGTGGCGGTGGGGCAGGGCAGCGACGGCGCCTGCTACTTCGCCATCACCGACCGGCCGGTCGACCCGCGTTCGGCCGCGGAGCGCGGCGCCGGTCTCTCGCCGGGGCGGGTGACGGTGATCTGGGACGCCTCGGGCTCGCGCGGCGGGACCGACCACCGCGCCGAGCTGGAGCTGCTCGAGGCGTACCTGGCCGGCCTCCGCCGGCCGCGCGTCGACGTCGACCTGGTGGTGCTGCGGGACCGGCTCGAGGCGGCCGGCAGCTTCGCCGTGGCGGCGGGCGACGCCTCCGCCCTGCTGGCCGCGATCCGCGGCCTGCCCTACGACGGCGGCACCTGCCTGGGCTGCCTGGGCCGCCGGCCGGGGGCGCCGACCCCCGACCTCTACCTGCTGTTCAGCGACGGCGTGTCGACCTTCGGCGGCGACGCCCCGGGCGAGCTGGGCGCGCCGCTGTGGGCGGTCACCGCCGACCCGGCGGCCGACCACCCGACCCTGCGCGGCCTCGCCCTGGCGACCGGCGGCGGCACGGTCAACCTCAACCGGACCGCGCTCCCGGCGGCGGTGGCCGCGATCGGCTCGGCCGCCTTCTCCTTCCTGTCCGCCAGCGTCGAGCCGGCGGGCGCGGCCGAGCTGGTCCCGGGCCTGCCGCAGCCGGTGACCGGCCGCCTGACCCTGGTCGGCCGGCTGAGCGGCCAAGCGGCCCGCGTCACGGTGCGCTACGGCGTCGCCGGGACGGTCCTGGTCACCCGCGAGCTCACGGTCGCGCGCGAGGGCGCCGGCGAGGGCGACCTGCTCCGCTTCCTGTGGGCCTCGAGGAAGGTCAACGAGCTGCTGGTCGAGCCCGAGCGCAACCGGGACGAGATCGCCCGTCTGGGCAGGGAGCATGGGGTGGTCACGCCGGGCACCTCGCTGCTCGTCCTCGAGAGCCTGGACCAGTACCTCCGCCACGGCATCGCGCCGCCCGCGTCGCTGCCCGAGATGCGGCGCGCCTTCGAGGAGGCGGTCGAGCAGCAGCAGGTCGTCGAGCGCCAGAGCGAGCAGCAGAAGCTCGACCAGGTGGCCGAGATGTGGCGGGCGCGGGTCGAGTGGTGGGAGCGGGAGCACCGCGCCCCGACCAGCCCCACGGCGACCCCGGGCCAACCCCGAGGGGCCGGGGCCGGCTTCGCCGACGGCGCCAGGCGCGACGTTACCGGCGCGGACGACAGCCGCGTGCA
>CAYTJW010000127.1:0-10720 GCA_964438135.1 uncultured Thermoanaerobaculia bacterium | reverse complement strand
CAACGCCACCACCGGGTTGAACATCGTCGCCCGCAGCCTGCGGCTCGGGCCCGGGAGCCCCGACCTGCGCATCCCGGCCGGGGCGAGCCAGGTGCGGGTGGTGGGGGTGATCCCCGGCCAGATCGTCACCCGCAGCCTGGTCGAGCCCGCCCCGGTGCGCGGCGGCGAGCTGGTCGCGGACCCGGCGCGCGACCTCGCCAAGCTGGCGGTGGTGGAGCGGCACCGGGGCAGCGGCCGGGTCGGGCTCGGCTTCGTCAAGGGCCTCGGCCTGCGCCGGGGGGCGATCGCCTCGACCGTGGCCCACGACCACCACAACCTGGTCGTGGCCGGGGTCGACGACACCAGCATGCACACCGCGATCCGCGCCCTGGCCGAGAGCGGGGGCGGCCTCTGCGCCGCGGCCGGCGAACGCCTGCTCGAGCGCCTGCCGCTGCCGCTCGGCGGCCTCATGACCGACCGCCCGCTGGAGGAGGTGTGCCAGACCCTGCACGCCCTGGTCGCGGCCGCGGGCGAGCTCGGGGTGAGCCTGCCCGACCCCTTCATGACCCTGAGCTTCCTGGCCCTGGAGGTGATCCCGGCGCTGAAGCTGACCGACCTCGGGCTGGTCGACGTCGGCCGCCGCCAGGTCGTGCCCCTCGCGGCCGACTGAGCGGCGGTCGGGCCCGGCTCGACTATGATGAGAGGAGTGCGGAGGGGACGATGAGCCAGGACCGAGCGCGCGACCCCGCGGACACCCGAGCGGCGACCGGCGACGGGCCGTCGGCCAGCGCCGCTGCGGCGCTGATGCTCGAGGCGGTCCAGACGACCGACTTCCTGCTCTGGGCCGGTCTGCAGCGGGACGCGGCGGTCGTCGCCAGCAGCGGGCCGACCGCGGTCGTGGAGGGGCTGGAGCCTCTCCGGCTGGCGCTCTGCGACCTCCTCGCCGACTACCCGAGGCCCGACCTGCGCCGGGTCCTCCTCGAGGACGAGCAGGGCACGGTGATCGCCTGCCGTCTCGACCCGCGGAGGTCGCTGCTGGTGGCAGCCGGCCGGCAGGCCAACGTCGGCTCGGTCTCGGTGGCCGCCGACCGCCTGCTGCCGCGGCTGCGGGGGGCGGGCACGTGAGGCCGGGCAGCGGTACAATCGCACGCCGTGTTGACGGTGAACGCGCCAAGGGAGGAAGGGAATCATGGCACGTCTCAAGGAGCTGCTGACCGAGCTGGTGGAGGTACAGGGGGTGAACTCGGCGGTGGTGGTGGGCCGCGACGGATTCGTCATCGACGGCGTCTCGCGCGGCGCCAGCCTCGACACTGACGCGGTCGGCGCGGTCATCTCCACCGGCACCGGCTCGTCCGAGGTGATGGGGCGCGAGCTCAAGGTCGGCGACATGACCCAGTGCATGTTCGAGTACTCGGGCGGGCTGATCGTCATGGCGCTGCTCGGCCGCGACGCCATCCTGGCCGTGGTCGCCGACCTCGCCGCCAACATCGGCAACGTCCGTTTCCAGATCAAGAAGCGGGCGCAGCAGATCGAGCAGGCGCTGTGACGGCTCGCCGCCCCAGCGCCCCGCGGCGCACGGCGCCGGGGGCCACGCGACAGTGGGTCGAGCCTGGCGAGAAAGCGAGGCCGGGATGAGTGAGGACCTTGGCAGCATCCACCGTGTGGCGTACTTCCTCGGCGCCCTGGCCCACGGCGCCGAGCAGAACCTGGGCCGCGGCAGCCTGTCGATCTGCAGCCTGGCCGGCAAGCGCTTCGGCACGGAGGCGGTCGAGGGCGTGGAGCAGACCGACGACCCGTCCCGGGCGGTCGTGATCCTGCGCGAGGCGCTCGCCCGCAAGGGCATCGTCTGGGACTTCGAGCCCTTCCTCGGGGCGCGGTCCGAGCTGGTCGAGGTGGAGGGGTCGGTCCGCAGCATGCGGCTCGTCTTCCGCACCTGCATGGTGCGCAACGCCCTGTTCCGCTACGGCCACGACCAGAAGCAGTCCCTCTGCTACATGGCGCACGGGGTCTTCGCCGGGGCGATGGAGAAGGTCATGCCCGGCTTCTCGGTCGACCTCGAGATCGACCACGCCGGCCCCAACGCCTGCCTCAAGCGGATGACCTGGGAGGCGAAGACATGAAGGCGACCGTCTCCACCGAGTGGCTTTCGGGCTGCTCCGGCTGTCACGTCGCGGTCGTCGACCTGCACGAGAAGCTGCTCGGCCTGGTCGACGAGGTGGACTTCGTGCGGGTGCCGGTGCTGATGGACGAGAAGGGCTACCCGCGGGCGACGGTCGGCATCGTCGAGGGGGCGGTCCGATCCGAGCACGACCGCGAGGCGCTCGAGAAGATGCGCGCCTCGGTCGACGTGCTGGTCGCCTTCGGCAGCTGCGCGGTCTACGGCGGGCCGTCCGGCCTCGGCTGGCTGCACCGGCGCGAGTCGGTGATGGCGGCGGCCTACTCGACCGGCCCGACCAACGCCCCCGGCCAGCTGCCCGACGCGGAGGCGCCGCGGCTCGAGGACAGCGTGGTGCCGATCGACGAGGTGGTGAAGGTCGACCTCTACCTGCCCGGCTGCCCGCCCCACCCGTACTTCATCGCCGCCGGCCTGCGCGCGCTGCTCGGCGCCACCGACCTCAAGCTGACGGCGATGAGCGTCTGCGCCGACTGCAACCGGAAGATGCGACGGCGACCGGGCACCGCGCTGGTCAAAGGCGCGCTGACCGCCGACGACCCCGAGCTGTGCTTCCTGTCCCAGGGCGTGATCTGCCTCGGCTCGGTGTCCTTGAACCGCTGCCAGGCGCCGTGCCCGGGGGCCGGCGTCGCCTGCACCGGCTGCGCCGGCCCGTCCCTGGACCTGATCACCGAGCCCCACCTCGACCTCCGTACCGTGGTCGCCCGGCGCATGGCCATGCTGACCGGCGTCGCCGAGGCCGAGGTGACGGCCTACCTCGAGCAGGATGCCAAGACCTACTACGCGTACGCGCTCGCGTCGCCGGTGATGTACCGCAAGCCGACCGTCGAGCTGCGGGACTGGGCCGGCGAGCGTGAGCCGGCAGTGAGGTGAACATGGCTGAGCGAGTCGTCGTCCACCCCGTGACCCGCATCGAAGGGCACGCCCGGGTCGTGCTCGACGTCGACAACGCCGGGGCCGTGACCGCAGCCCACCTGCAGGTGCTCGAGATCCGCGGCTTCGAGAAGCTGCTCCAGGGCATGGAGCTGGGCAAGATGCCGCAGATCACGGCCCGCCTGTGCGGCGTCTGCCCGGCCGCCCACCACCTGGCCGCGGTCGCCGCCATCGAGAACGGCCTGGGGCTCGAGCCACCGCGCGACGCCCGCCTGCTCCGCGAGCTGCTCTACGCAGGCCACGTCCTCCACTCCCACGCCCTGTCGACCTTCGTCCTCACCGGCCCCGACATCCTCCTCGGCATCGACGCCGAGCCCTCGAGCCGCAACGTCTTCTCCCTCCTCCGGCTCGACCCCGAGCTGTCGAAGAAGATCCTCCGCCTGCGCTCGATCGGCCAGCGCACCGTCGAGCTGGTCGGCGGCCGGGGCGTCCACCCGGTCACCGCCATCCCGGGCGGCATCGCCTCGCGCCCCGACCGCACCAAGCTCGACCTGATCGCCGGCTGGGGCGAGGAGGCCGCCCTGCTGCTCGACGAGATCGGCGCCCGCATCCGCCAACGCCTCGAGGCGATGGCCCCGATCCGCGCCGCCGCCCACCTCCCCTTCCACTGGCTGGCGCTGTCGAAGGGTGGAGCGGTCAACCTGCTCGACGGCGAGTGGGTGGTGCAGGACTCGACCGGCGCCGAGCAGCGGCGCTTCGCCGGCTCCGCCTACGCCGAGCACCTGGTCGAGCACGTCGCCGCCGGGTCGTACATGAAGACGGTGCGGCTGCGCGGCGGCGAGGAGCGCAGCTTCGTCGTCGGCCCGCTGGCGCGCCTCAACGTCAACACCCGGTTCGGCACGCCGAAGGCGGACGCCGCCCTCGCCGAGCTGCGCGGCCGGGGCGTGCCGCTGGCCTCCGCCCTCGACTTCGTCGACGCCCGGCTGGTCGAGATGCTGCACTGCGCCGAGCGCATGGCCGCCATCGCCGGGTCGGAGCTCGGCGACGGCCCCCTCAGGGTGGCGGCGCCGGCGCCGGGCGAGGGCCGCTTCGTCGGCGCCATCGAGGCGCCGCGCGGCCTCCTCGTGCACGACTTCACCACCGACGCCTCCGGCCGCGTGGCCGAGGCCAACTTCATCGTCGCCACGCAGAACAACTACGACGCGATCGACTCGGCCATCTTCTCGCTCGCCACCCACTTCCAGCCGGCGGGCAACGACAACCAGCTGCTCAACGGGGTCGAGTTCGCGATCCGCTGCTTCGACCCCTGCCTGGCCTGCGCCACGCACCTGGCCGGGCGGATGCCGCTCGAGCTCGAGATCCGCCACCGCGGGACGGTGGTGAGACGGCTGCACCGGGGGGAGCGATGATCCAGATCGCGATCGACGACAAGGCGTGCGTCGGCTGCTCGCTGTGCGCCGAGGTCTGCCCCACGGACGTGTTCACCTTCGACGAGAGCCGCGGCCTGCCGACCGTGGACAAGCCGGCCGAGTGCTTCGGCTGCCTGAGCTGCGTCGAGATCTGCCCCGCGCGCTGCGTCAGCCACGACGGCGTCGTGCTGGCCGAGACCTACCACCACGACCCCTACGCGCTCAACCTGGCGCTGCGCCTCGGCAGCGGGGTCGAGGGCCACTACAACGCCCCGGCCGACCCGGCCCGGCGGGCCGCGGCGCTGGCCGACCTCGGCGTCCGCCTCCGCTCCGTGGCCGAGGTGTTCAAGCGCACCATGGGCGGCAGCCTGCCGGCGGTCGGCACCATGGCCGGCCGGACCCTGGCCAAGCACCTGCCCCGCTACCGGGCGCCGAGCTCCCTCGAGGACGCCGTCGACATGACCGTCCGCGGCCTCGCCCCGGCCTGGCAGGTCGAGCCGACCCTGGCCGAGGACAGCCTGACGCTCCAGGTCGGGGACTGCTTCGTCCGCTCGGTCTGCGCCCGCGAGGGCCTGGAGCTGGGCGGCGAGCTGTGCGTCCTGTTCTACAACTACCTGGCCGGCTACCTCGGCAGCATCGGCCACGTCCGCCTGCGTCTGATGGAGGCCGAGCGCGGCCCGCAGCGCTGCCGCTACCAGGTCAAGGTCTACCGGGAGGCGTAGCCGGGCGCCCGGCCGCGGCCGGGGCGTAGAGTCCGCTCTGAGGAGGTTCGCCATGGCCCAACCTGGCGGGAGCGCCCCGCCCACCCTGACCATCAGCCCCGAGGTTGCCCTCGGCCACCCCGCCAACTTCGTCGGCATCTTCCACAGCTACTTCGAGGTCATCCTCGACTTCGGCCGCACCCTGCCGAACCGCACCGACATCCCCATCGTCACCCGCGTCACCATGCACCCCTTCCACGCCAAGCAGCTGCTGCGGGCGCTGGCGCACAACCTGCAGCAGTACGAGCGCCAGTTCGGCACCATCCCGGACGCGGTGACGCCGCAGCCGACCCCGCCGCCGGCAGGGGGGGAGTCGAACTAGAGCCTCCCCCCGGCCGGTCGGGGCGTGTGGGTGGGTCGGTTTCCCCACGACGCCGTGGGGGCGTGGGCTGAACGAGGCGTCCCACGGAGCCCGACTCGACCGTGAAGCTCCCGTCCCCTCGCGCACCCTGCCGGGGTGCGGCCCGTTCGCCCGGCGCGGCCCGCCCGTCCGGGCTCGGGTCGAGCGGGGGCGGAGGCCCTACTCGAGCCGGATGATGGCGAAGAAGGCCTCGCCGGTGGAGGGGCGGACGACGTACAGCCGCAGGTAGCCGCCCTTGCCGACCGCCGCCACGGCCGCGACCAGTGCCGCCGGGGTTCGGACCGGCGCGCCGTTGGCGCTCTCGACGATGTCGCCCGGCACCAGCCCCTCCCCGTCGGCCGGCGACGCCGGCCGCACCCGGCTCACGACCACGCCGTCCCGACCCGGATCCTCGAGCCGCCGCCTCGCGCGGGCGTCGAGCGGTCGCACCGCCAGGCCGAGCCGGCCCACCTCGGTCTCGCCCGGCCGGGAGCTGTCGTCCTCGGCCTGGCGCCGGCCCCGCTCCTCGAGCTCCGCCTCGAGCCGGAGCCGGCGACCGCCGCGCAGCACCTCGAGCTCGACCGCGGTGCCGGGGGCACGGTCGGCGATGGCGTCGATCAGCTGCCGCGGGCCGGGGACGGCGCGGCCGTCGAGAGAGAGGATGACGTCCCCCGGGGCGAGACCCGCCTCCTCGGCGGCGTGCCCGCGCAGCACCTCCTCGACGAAGGCGCCGCGGCGGTCGGGGAGGGCGAAGGCCTCCTGCCGGCGCTGGTCGACGTCGCGCACCATCAGGCCCAGGTAGCCGCGCACCACCCGGCCCCGCTGGCGCAGCTGCGGCAAGATCCGCACCGCGATGTCGACCGGCACGGCGAAGCCGAGGTTCTGGCCCTCGGCACTGACGGCGGTGGCGACGCCCACCACCTCGCCGCGCAGGTTGACCACCGGCCCGCCGGAGTTGCCGACGTTGATGGCGGCGTCGGTCTGGATGTAGTCCTCGAACGCCCGATCCCCGAACAGGCTCAGCACCCGGCCGGTCGCCGACACCACCCCCACCGTCACCGTGTGCCGCATGGCGAGCGGGTTGCCGACCACCATCACCCACTCGCCGACCCGCAACCCGGCCGAGGAACCCAGGGGGAGCGCGGGCAGCGCGCGCCCCGCCGGCTCGACCTCGAGCAGGGCGAGGTCGGTCAGGGGGTCGCGGCCGACGACCTCGGCCGCGAGCCGGTCGCCGCTCTCGAGCTCGACCTCGACCCGGTTGGCGTCCCTGATGACGTGGTCGTTGGTCAGCACCTCGCCGCCCGAGGAGATGAAGAAGCCCGACCCCGACGCGACCCGGACGAGGGGCTCGCCGCTCCCCGGCTCGCCCGGCGGCGGGAGCCCGGAGCCGTCCCCCGGCTCGGACCGACCCGGCCGGGGCGCCGCCACCTCGGTGGCGAAGACCGACACCACCGCCGGCACCACCTGCGCGGCCAGGCCGGCGAAGTCGGGCTCGACGGCAGGGGCAGACGGCGGCGGCGACGGCCGTGCAGGAGCGCCCTGGCCGGGCTGCGGGCCCCGGCGGAGGGCGGTGGCCAGCACCACCCCGAGCAGCGTGGCCGCGACCGCCACCGCGGCCAGCGACACCGCCCGGGGGCCGCTCATGCTCCCCACGAGACCCCCACCGACCCGGACCGACCCAGGGACGGCCCGGCCAGAGCGGCAGGCTCGACCACTCCGCTCGTCAGCGCTCGACCTCGACCGTCGCCATGCGCACGAGGTCCTTGCCCTCCCCCTTGGCGCAGTACATGGCCTGGTCGGCCGCCCGCAGGAGCAGGTTCTTGCGCAGGTCGGTGCTGCCCCGGCGCGCCACGTGCACCGGGTAGACGGCGAAACCGATCGAGGCGGTGAGCGCGCGGCGCCACTCGATCGGGCCCTCCGCCCAGGAGAAGCTGCCCTGCAGGAAGGAGGTCGCGCGCAGCGCCTTCTGGATCTGGTCTGCGACCTCCTGCGCCTGCTCGACGCCGTGCCCGGGCAGGATGATGACGAACTCGTCGCCGCCGTAGCGCGCCAGCGTCGCGTCGCGCGCCGGCACGGTCTGCTTCAGCAGGTAGCCGAACTCCTTGAGCACCTGCGAGCCCGCCAGGTGGCCGTGGGTGTCGTTGACGCTCTTGAAGTTGTCGAGGTCGAGGAAGATCAGGGCGACGCTCGAGCCGGTGACGTCGGCTCGCACCAGGTCCTCGGTCAGGCGGTGGTGGAAGAAACGGTCGTTGTAGAGACCGGTGAGGTCGTCCCGCTTCGCCATCTCGTTGGCCCGCTGGGCGTCGAGCAGGTTCTCGATCGACACCGAGGTGTAGCGGGCGAAGATCTCGAGCAGGTCGAGGTCCTTCTGCGTGTAGGGCTGGCCGTCGAGGCGGTTGATCAGCTCCAGCACCCCGCACACCGTCCGCTCGATGCGGATCGGCACCGCCACCAGGCCGGTGGTCGAGAAGGCGTGGGTCTCGTCGAAGCGGCCGTAGAAGGCGGGGTCGGAGCGCGGGTCCTCGGTGCGGTGCGACACGCCGGTGCGGTAGACCAGGCCGACCACGCCGCGGTCCGCCTGCAGGCTCTGGCCGAGCAGGCTGGCGCCGGCGCTGCCGAAGGTGGCGACGAAGTAGAGACTGGTCCGGGCCGGCTCGAGGCCGCGCTCGAGCGGCCGGTCCATCAGGATCGAGCCCGCCGAGGACGGCACGAAATCGTTGGCCTTGCTCAAGATCTCGCGCAGGACCGCGTCCGCGTGGACGCGGTAGAGAGCGAACGCCGAGTAGCGGCGCCGCTCCAGGAACGGCTCAAGATCCTCTACTGGAAGGCAATACACCTCCGGCGTGGGCACGAGCGAAGTCTAGCAGACTCCGCCGGCAGCCGCGCCCGCAGGTGCCACCCATCACAACCGCGCGGGACCGTTGGGACAATCCTCAGCTCTGACGACGGTTGTGATGAGTGGCACCTACCAGGGCCCGCACCCGCTGCTCGAGGTCGGCGACGGTGTGGGAGTGGTCGGCCCGGCCGGGCGCGAAGCGGACCGCGTCGAGCTGCTTCCGCAGCTCCTCCACCTCCGCCCGCAGCTCGTCGGCTCCATCGCTGTCCCGCACCCCCAGCCACCAGCTCTCGAGCGCGCCCTGCAGCTCGCGCGCCCGCTCCGCCGGGCTCAGGCCGGACCGACGGCGCGGCAGCCCGCCCGGGCGTCGCCGCAGCAGCAGCACGGTGAGCAGGCCGCCGACCAGCGCCCCGCCGAGCACTCCGCCGCCGACCAGCAGCCAGGGTGGGCCGGAGAGAGCGGGCCGCGGCTTCGCCGCGGCCGGGGTACCGCTCGCCTCGACGCCGCCGGCGCTCAGCGGGGGAGTCGTCGCCGCGGGCGTCGGCTCGGGCGGCGCCACCACGGTCAGGGAGAGGGGGCCGAGCACCTGCTGCCGGTACCGGCCGACGGCGGGGTCGAACACGGCCAGGGTGACCGGCTCGAAGCGGAGCTCCCCGGGGAGACGGGGCACCACCGTGGTGCGCCACGCCCGCCGGCCGCGGATGCCGGACGAGTCGACCTGGACCGACTTCTCCTCCTCCGGCGGGTAGACCTCGCAGCCGGCGCAGGCGGGCCAGGCCGCCGGCGCCTCGACCAGCGGCAGGTTGCCCTTGCCCTTGAGCTCGACGGTGAGGACCGCCGAGTCGCCGAGCTTGACGAGGTCCGGCTCGAGTCGCGCCGAGTAGGTGAGGTCGCCGACGGCGCCGGAGTACCCCTGCGGCGCCGGCGGCCGCTCGGCCACCGCGACCTCGGCGGCGCCGGTCGCCCGCTCGACCACCTGCAGCGGGGCGAAGACGCTGCGGGCGCGGACGCCGATCTTGGCCTCCGCCGCCGGCACCTCGAGGGTGCCCGCCTTGAGCGGCACCAGGACGTGGCGGGCGACGACGTAGCGGTGGTAGCGGCTGCCGTCCCGCTCGACCAGCTCGGGCGAGATCTGCTCCGGCAGCTCCACCCGTTGCGCCCACCAGCCCGGGTAGGCGGGCGGGGCCACCCACTCGAAGCCCTCGATGCCGGTGACCGTGGTGTCGAGGACCACGGTCGCGACGATCGGCTCGCCCACCCGCACCTCGCGGTCGGACAGGAGCTGGCGCAGGCTCAGGCTGGCCTCGGCCACCTCGCGGCGCCCCATCGGGTCGGCGAAGGGGTCGAAGAGGTCGGCGAAGGGGTCCCGAGCCACGGGGGGCACCTGCCGGCCCCGCCTGGGCGGCGCCACGCTGCCCGCGACGATCTCGGCGGCGAGCGGCTGCGAGGTCAGGACCGCACCGCCGGCCCGCACCGTGGCCGCGCCGACGCTGGCGGGCCCGACCTGGGACGGCTGCAGCAGGTAGGTGAAACGGACCGACGAGGTGGCCACGCCGTTGACCCAGGAGAAGTGGTTCTCGCTCGACGGGCCGGACACGACCTGGAAGTTCTCGAGCGGGCCCAGCTCGGGCAGCGACACGTCGCCGGCCCCGTCGACCACGGTCAGGACCAGCCGTGCCAGGTCCTCGACGCCCAGGCGTGTCGGCTGCAGCCGGGCCTCGAGGGCCGGCGGGCCGGCGACTGCAACCCCGCCCGCGAGCAGCGCGGCGACGGCGGTCGCCACGACGACACCCGGGGCACGCCGTGCCATCACCAGTCCTTCTCGACCCCGGCCGCGCGCGGGGTCGGCGTCTTCATGGCGTCGCGCGCGTCGGCCTCGGCCTGCTCGAGCGCAGCGTAGAGCGGCCGGTTCGGGTCGGGGGTAGGGGTCGGAGGGGGGCCGCCGCCGGGCGAAGGGGTCGGCGTCGGCCGCGGCCCCTGCTGCTGCTCTTGCTGTTGCTGCTGCTGCTGTTGCTGCTGCTCGAGGGCGCGCAGGGCGAGCTCGTAGTTGCGGCGGACGTCGGGGTCGTCCGGCGCCTTGAGCAGGGCGCGGCGCAGGTAGCGCACCGCCGCGTCGGCCTGGCCGTGCTGCAGGGCGGCGGTGCCGGCGTTGAAGGTGGCGGACGAGGCGCCGCGACGGTCGGCCTCGTCCAGCAGGGGCCCGGCCTGCTCCAGCTGACCGAGGGCACCGAGCGCGGTGCCGAGGTCGAAGAGGCGGTCGGCGCTGCCCGGGTCGAGGGTCCGCGCCGCGGCGAAGTCCTGGCCGGCCGCCTGCGACTGCCCGGCCCGCCAGCGGCTCAGGCCGGCCCG
>CAYTJW010000126.1:0-10756 GCA_964438135.1 uncultured Thermoanaerobaculia bacterium | reverse complement strand
CCACCCGTCCCGCAACCAAGCTCGGCCCTGGCGACGGGGTGCCACGGGCCGGCAGAGCTCGATCCCCGTGAAGGAGGAGCGCATGCCGCGGAAACTGTCACTCGCAATCGGGCTGGCCGTGGTGCTCGCGCTGGTGATGGCCGGGCCCGCCGCCGCCCAGGGCTCGACAACCGGCAACATCCAGGGAACAGTCAGGGACAGCAACGGCGAGCCGCTGCCCGGCGTCACCGTGACCGCCCTGTCCGACGCGCTCGTGACCGGCCGGCAGGTCGCGGTCGCCGACGACAGCGGTGCCTACCGCTTCCCGTCGCTGCCGGTCGGCGCCTACGTCATCCAGGCCGAGATGGCGGGCTTCCAGACCGTCCGGCGGGAGGGCGTCCGGGTGCGGCTGGGGCAGGCGCTCGGGGTCGACCTCGAGCTCCCCCTCGCCGCCATCACCGAGGAGATCTCGGTCACCGCCGAGGCGCCGCTGGTCAGCGTGGTGTCGAACCAGGTGGGGACCAACTTCGACAGCGAGTTCATGGCCACCAACCCGCTGCCGCGCAACTTCTACACCGTCATCCGCTCCGCGCCGGCGGTCAACATCGACTACTTCCAGTCGAGCGGCAGCGCCATGCTCGCCTACGGCGGCACCGAGGAGCGGCAGAACGCCTTCAACATCGACGGCGTCAACGTCGCCGACGCCGGCGCCGGCCAGCACTGGGTGCTGCCCGCGATCCAGTGGATGGAGGAGATCCAGGTCGGGGGGCTGGGCGCCGCCGCCGAGTACGGCGGCTTCACCGGCGGCATCATCAACGGCGTCACCAAGTCGGGCGGCAACACCCTGCGCGGGTCGGTCGAGTACTACTACCAGCCCGAGTCCTGGACCGCCGACAACGACCCGGAGTCCGACGCGGACGAGTTCAAGTTCTCCGACGCCTCGGTCAGCCTCGGCGGCCCGGTGGTCAAGGACGCGCTGTGGTTCTTCGTGTCCGCGGAGTACTGGAACCAGGTCACGACCCCGGTCGGGGCCGCGGACACCTCGGACCGCGAGATCCCCCGCATCATGGGCAAGCTCACCTGGCAGCTCGACGACGCCAACCGCTTCATGTTCATGGCCGAGTACGACGACGTCACCAACGAGCGGCGGGGCATCAGCGAGTACGTGCTGGCCGAGGCGTCCTCCAAGCAGGAGGCGCCGGGGCAGAGCTTCGCCGTGCACTGGGAGTCGCTGGTCAACGACAACAACTTCCTCGCCGTCAAGGCCACCGGCTACGACGGCCGGGACGACTACCTCCCCTACTACGGCACCGGCACGCCGGGACGCAACGACTACTGGAACACCGAGCTCGAGTGGCAGAACCAGGACATCCAGGAGCTCAACTACCGCCGCACCCTGACCCTGGACGCCTCATGGAGCCTGTTCGCGGACGGCCTGTTCGGCGGCGACGACTCCCACACCTTCAAGCTCGGCGCGCTCGTCGAGCAGGGGCGCTCGTCCGACATCTGGCGCCGCAACGGCGGCTTCACCTACTTCGACGACTCCTCGGCCTGCGACTCGCTCGAGGACTACTTCGCCGACCCGTCGTGCGGCGTCACCGAGGACGCCTTCATCGAGACCGGCTACGGCGAGTACAACGCCCACCCGGAGTTCTCCGGCCTGGCCCTCTTCGCCCAGGACTCGCTCCGCCTCGACCGCGTCACGGTCAACGCCGGCCTGCGCTACGGCACCTACGACGGCGGCTGGCAGGACGGGCACGGCGACTCGTCGGTCTACGACGTCGACTACTGGGACCCGCGCCTCGGCGTCGTGTGGGACGTCTTCGGCGACGCCCGCACCGCGGTCAAGGTGCACTGGGGCCGCTACCACGAGAAGATCTTCACCTACATGTTCGACCGCGAGGCCTCCGGCAACGCGGTCATCCCGGACCAGGACTGCTACTGGGAGGACGCCACCCAGGGCTACACCTACTGCGACGAGCCGGTCGTCCAGCTCGGCACCATGGGCGAGGTCAACCACCCCTACGCCGACGAGACGGTGCTGACCGTCGAGCAGCAGCTCGGTGGCGCCATGATGATCGGCCTCGACCTCCTCGACCGGCGCTTCCGCGACATCATGGCGATGATCAACGTCAACGACGACTACGAGCTCTACACGGCGCCGGACAACCCGTTCGGCGCCGGCGACCTGCCGGTCTGGAACCTGCTCTCCGACCCGGAGTTCGTGCTCACCACCGACAACGGCGGCTACCGCGACTACCAGGCCGCGATCCTGCGCTTCGACAAGCGCTACGCGGACGGCTGGTCGCTCCGCTCGTCGCTGGTGTGGACCGACATGGAGGGCAACATCCTCAAGAACAACTCCTACGAGGCCGAGTTCCTCGACCGCAACGGCTTGACCAACTCGGACGGGCGGATGGACAAGTACAGCGAGTGGGAGTTCAAGCTGTCCGGCAACGTCGACCTGCCGTTCGGCTTCGAGCTCGGCGGGCAGTACACCTTCCTCTCCGGCTGGTACTGGACCCCCTACGTGCGGATCCGCGGGCTCGACTACAACGCCTCGACCGGCAACTACATCTGGCTCACCGAGCGCGGCTCGCAGCAGCTCGACGACCGCAACCTCGTCGACCTGCGGCTGGGCTGGGGCACCGACCTGGGCGAGAAGCTGCGCCTGACGGCGTCGCTCGAGGTCTTCAACCTCCTCAACTCGGACACCGTCCTCGAGGTGGCCGGGCGCTGGGGCGACTACTGGCCGGAGGACGGCGCGGACGGCTGGGTCGGGCCGCGCAGCTCGTTCGGCACCGCGACCGACATCGAGGCGCCGCGCCAGATCCGGGCCGGCATCCGGCTGGACTTCTGACAGCCTTCCGAGACCGAGTGCCGGGGCGGCCGCGAGGCCGCCCCGGCCTTCATCCGCGCCCGGGGGGAGGGACCGTGATCCGTCGATCGCTCGCCGTCCTGGCGCTCGTTCTCTCCGGCGGCGCCGTCTGTGCCCGGCACGCCACGGCGGGCGGCCACCTGGTCCTCATCGGCGGCGGCGACAAGCCGGCGGAGGCGATGCGGCTCTTCGTCGAGCTCGCCGGGGGGCCACAGGCGCCGATCGTGGTCATCCCGACCGCGTCGACCGACGCCGACGTCGTCCCCTACTACCAGGAGCTGTTCGGCCGCGAGCTCGGCTGCACCGACGTCTCGGTGCTGGGCATCCGGGGGCCGACCGACGCCCGCCGCCCGGAGGTCGTCGCGCGGGTGGCGCGGGCCGGCGGGGTGTTCTTCGGCGGCGGCGACCAGGTCCGGATCATGACCGCGCTCCGGGGCAGCCCGGTCCTCGACGCCCTCGTCGCCGCCTTCGCGCGCGGCGCGGTGGTCGGCGGCACGTCGGCCGGGACCGCCTGCCAGAGTGGCCTGATGATCACCGGCATGGGCGACTTCGAGGTCATCGCCAGCGCGAGCGTGGAGCTGTGGGACGGCCTCGGCCTGCTCCCCGGCGCGGTCGTCGACCAGCACTTCGTCGCCAGGGCACGGCAGAACCGGCTGATCTCGGTGATCCTGGAGCACCCCGACCTGCTCGGCATCGGCGTCGACGAGGACACCGCCATCTGGGTGCGGCCCGACGGCACCTTCCAGGTCATCGGCGAGCGCGCGGTGATGGTCCTCGACGCCGCGCGGGCCACGGTCGCCCGCCAGGAGCGGGACACCGGCCAGGACCGACTCGGGGTGCACGACCTCACGGTCCACGTCCTGCTGCCGGGCGAGAGCTTCGACCTCGGCCGCCGCGCGGTGGTCGACCCCACGCCACCGCCGGGGCGCTGAGTCGAGAGAGGAGCGGTCATGAGTCGGCTCGTCGTCGCCACGCTGGCCCTGCTCGCCGGCCTCGCTCCGCCCGCCGCCCTGGCCCAGGAGGAGGGCGCCGCCGCGCTGACCTTCGACCAGAGCCGGTCGGTCTACAACCGCCGCCTCCGGCCGCCGGAGCCGCCCGACCGGGTCGACTGGGAGGCGAGGGTCAGCGCCCTCCTCGTCGAGCAGCCCGGCGACATCGTCGTCACCGGCGTCGGCGACATGATCTTCAACCAGCAGATCAGCACCCTGCCCGAGCCGCACCACCGGCAGCTCCTGCGCCTCATGCAGGAGGCCGACATCGCCTACGGCAACCTCGAGCTCTCCTTGAACGACCACCCCGAGGCGCAGATCCCCTTCTACAACTTCAGGGCCCCGACCGCCTTCGTCTGGGAGCTGGCCGCCATCGGCGTCAACCTCGTCAGCATGGCCAACAACCACGCCCTCGACTTCGGCCCGGAGGGGTTGCGGGACTGCCTGCGGGCGCTCGACCACGCCTCGGTCGACCACGCCGGCGCCGGCCTCACCCTGGCCGCGGCGCGCGCCCCGGCGACGACGCGGGTGCAGAGCCAGACGACCCGTTTCGCGCTCCTCTCCACCATGCGCTACTGGACCGCCAGGTACCGCTGCGCGGACCCCGCCTCGCCGTGCCTCGCGACCATCGACCCGGCCGAGATCCTGGTCGCCCGGCCGGACGGCACCGTCGAGACGGTCGAGGGCCCGCTCGCCGCCGACGTTCAGGCGATGGAGGACGACGTCGTCCTCGCCGCGCGGCACCACGACCTCGTCGTCGTCGCCCTGCACAACCACGACCGCTCCCACCACCGCGCCTACGGCATCCAGGACACCACGCCGGCCAACGACGAGGTCATGTACCGCCGGGCCGTCGACGCCGGCGCCGACCTGGTCATCGGCACCGGGCCGCACGTCCTGCGCGGCGTCGAGATCTACCGCGGTGCGCCGATCTTCTACAGCCTGGAGGACTTCATCTACCAGTACCGGACCCCGGACCGGATCCCCGTCGACCTCGTCCACCAGCGGGACGGCGAGATCGCGCGGCCGCCGAACGTGTCGGTGTGGGACCGGCGCGACCCGCGCGAGGTCTTCGAGGGGGTCATGCTGCGCCTCACGGTCAACGCCGGGGCGCTCCGCCGCGTCGAGCTGATCCCGGTCACGATCGACGACGAGGGGCCGCTCTACGGCGTCCCGCGCCTGGCCAGCGACGCGCGCGGGCAGGAGATCCTCGCCCGCGTCGAGCGCCTGTCCGAGCCGTACGGCACCCGCCTCGTCGACCGGGGCTGGTACGCCGAGGTCGAGCTGCCAACGGCGCCCTGACGCCCTACCTCGCTCATTCCGCACACGGCAGGCCGATGACGGTGGTGGGGTCCCCGAGGCCGGGGTCGACGGTCGAGACCAGGCCCGCCCAACGCCCATCACCGGCCACGGTCACCGTGGCCCGGCCGGAGGGCAGGTCCAGCCAGGAGCCGACGTCGTTGACCTGGGCGGAGGCCCCGGCGGGGACCTCCTGGCTGCGGGACAGCCCCAGCGCCGTGACGGTGACGGTCAGTGGCGACGCGTCCAGGCTCACGACCGTCAGGTTGGAGCGGAAGTCGGTCGCGATGTCGGTCGGCGCCGAGACCGGGAAGGCGACGGCGTCGCCCGCGCTCGAGCCTCCATCTGGCGCCACCGGCGGCAGGTCCTGGCCGAAGGTGGCGTCCGGCCCCTGGTTGTACGACCTCACCCAGGTCAGCGCCTCGCCCGTCACCCGCAGCATGCCAGCGCCGGCCGAGGCCCCGACCAAGGCGTAGAGGTCGGGCACGTCGAGCACCTCGCCGGCGGCGAGCGCGACGCTCGCCGACGCCGCCACGTCAGGGCTGTCCCGCGGCAGGAGCTCCAGGACCACGGTCGTCTCCCCGTCCGCCACGCTCGCGATGACCGCCTGCGACCGCCACTCGGTGCCGTTCTCCCCGGGCAGGGAAGCGACCCCGGGAAAGAGCCGCACGACGTCGCCGGAGGGCACCAGCCCCGCCATGGTCGTGGGGTCGCCCAGGACCGGGTCGATGGAGGAGACGAAACCGGTCCAGGAGCCGCTGCCGGTGACCTCGACAACCGCCGTGCCGGGCCCCAGGCCGAGCCAGTTGCCGACATCGTTCACCTGGAGGTACGCCCCCGCGGGGACCTCCACCTCCCGCGCGTGGTCGCCCGAGGTCAGGGCGCAGGTGATGGCACTGGCCCCGAGGTTGACCAGGACGAGGTTGGAGCGGAAGTCGGTGGTCACGTCGGCCGGTGTCGCGACCGGGAAGAACACGCCCAGCCCGGCCACGAATCCTCCACCGGGGGAGATCCGCGGCAGGTCCTGGCCGAGGGTCCCGTCCTGCCGCTGGTTGTACGTCCTGGCCCAGGACAGGGCTGGTCCGGTGACGCGCAGCATGCCGGCGCCCGACGGCGCCCCGAGGTCGGCGAAGAGGTCGAGGGTGCGGAGCGTCTGGCCGGGCGAGAGCACCGCGGCGCCCTCGGCCACGACCGCGCTGCTGCCGCGCGCGAGGATCTCGAGCGTCACCGACTGGGCCTCGCTCGTCGGGTTGGAGAGCACCAGCTCGGTCCGCCACTCGGTGCCGTTGAGGCCCGGCTGCGAGGCGACCGCCGGGAAGAGCGCCTCTGCCGCGCCGCCGACCGTGACCGTGACCTCCCCCGGGCGAGAGGCGTCGACCGCGGCGGTCTGCCCGCTCGGGCTGGAGTAGACGAAGGTCGGAGACCCGGACAGCGTGCCGCCGTAGGCGAGCAGGGTGTACGTCCCGGCCGGGAGAGGGTCGGCGGCCGCCACGACCATGACCGTGCCGCTGGCCGCGAGGTCGCCGCCGACCGTCAGGTGGCCGGAACCGCGGAGGACGAGCCCGGCGCCCGAGGCGAGCGACAGGTTGCCCGACATCGTGCCGGTCCCGGCCAGGGCGGCGCCCGACGCCACGCTGACCTCGGAGCTCGCCAGCGAGCCGGTGAGGTCGAGCGTCCCGCCCGCGACGTGGGTCGCGCCGGTGTAGCTGTTGGCGCCGGCCAGGGTGGCGGTGGTCGCGGTCGTCTTGGTGAGACCGCCCGGTCCGGTCAACGCCGCGCTGACGGTCCCGCCCCGCAGGGTGACCGACGACGCGCTGACGGTGCCGGCGCCGCCGATCGTGCCCGCGCTCTCGAGGGCGCCGAGCACCGAGCTCGCCGTCACCTCCCACGCGCTGGTCGCGTCGAGGGTCAGGTCCGCCGCATCGACCGCGCCGCGCAGCGTCGTGCCCTCGGCGAGAGTGACGACGATCGAGCTGATGTCGTCGTCGGCGACCAGGTCGCCGACCAGGGTCTCCCCCTCGGCGGTGAGCTCGGCGTGGCCGCCGTTGTGCCCGCTCGTGCCCCACCGCGTCGTCGCGCCGGCCTCGAGCAGGGTGCCCGAGCCCGCGACCACGGCGACACCGGAGAGCGTGATCACGCCGGTCGAGTTGGTGACGAAGAACAGGGGACCGGTGGCGGCAGTGTTGGCGAGGGAGCCGCCCGTCATCGTGAACACGCCCCTGGTGCCGGTGGCATCCCCGGACATGCTCTGGTAGATCATCACCCCCCACTTGCCCTCCATGCTCGAGGCCAGCGAGCTGTCGGTCAGGGTGATGGAGTTCTCCCCCTCGATCACCGCCGACTCGGATCCGGTGGCCGAGATGGTGGCTGCCGACACGGTGATGTCGCCGGTGGAGTAGATGCCGGGCGAGTCCGGCCCGGTGGTCAGCACCGAGCCGCCGCTGACGACGATCGTCCCGCCGCCGCGGTCGGTGGCGATGGCGCCCGAGTTGGGCCCGGCCGTGGTCATGTCCACGTCGGTGACAAAGAGCCGGCCTCCCCCGCTCGCCATCACCGCGTGGCCGCCGCCGTCGGTCGCCGCGATGGTGACGCCGACCAGGCTGACCGTGGAGCCGCCGCCATAGGCGAAGACGCCGTTGGCGCCGGCGCCGGTCGTGCTCACCGACCCGCCGGTCATGGTGATCGTGCCCTGGGCGGCGAGAACGCCGGCGTTGAGCCCGTAGAAGCTGCTGCTCTCCTGCGACGACGTGTCGCCGGAGGTCTGGACCGTGCAGCTCTCCAGGGTGAGGACGCCGCCGTTGGCCACCCAGACCCCGGACGTGTCCGCGGCGGTCGCCGTGTAGCTCTGGCCGGTCTGGCTCGCGGTGCCGCCGTTCAGGGTGTAGGCCGCGTGGTAGGTCACCGACTGGGCCGAGGCCACGGCGGAGACCGCCAGCAGGCCGGCGAGCGCCCACCACAGCCTCTCCAGCTCCTTGACGTCGAACATGGCGCGTCCTTTCTGCGGCGCGGCCGCGCGGCCGCTACGGCGCGAGGGCGTCCCACCCGCTCGCGTCGGCGAGCTCGAAGCCGTCGGCGAAGACGAGGCCGGCGACGCTGTTGGCCGCGCCGGGCGTCGGGGGGTCGAGGACGGTGAGGGCGCCATAGCCATCGGGAAAACGCCCGACCGCGACGTCGGTCGTCTGGGCGCCGAAGGTCGTCGAGTCGATCACCGTGACCCCGTCGGCGGCGACGAGACCGAGGTCCTCGCCGCCGGCGGAGAGCTTGAAACCGGCGTGATTCGGGCCCTGGTCTGTGTCCTCGTCGGCCCAGAAGAGCAGGTGACCGTGAGCGGCGACGGTGACCCCGGCCGGCACCTGCCACTTGGTCGGGTTGGTCAGGTCGTCGGTCAGGTACAGGCCGCTCAGGTCGACCTCGCTCGCACCGAGGTTCGCGACCTCGAACCAGTCCTCGAACGCGCCGGGCTCGTCCGGGTCCTCGACGGTGGCGTCGTTGTCGGCCATGATCTCGTTGAGGCGCAGCGCCTCGACCCCGGCCGCGGCGACGCCCCCGGCCGCCGGGTTGGCCGCCCACGGCGTCGGCTGGTCCGACAGGTCCCACCGGCTCCCGATCTGCCCCAGCCGGATCCACACGCGTCCGTACGCGAGCGCCGGGTAGGTGACCGAGTCGACCAGCTCCGGCGTGCCCGACGAGGTCGAGTACAGGAAGAGGCTCCCGCCGCCCGCCTGCAGGCCGAAGGTCGCGTGGTCGCTCCCCTCGCCCGGCTCTCCGTCCAGCCACACCAGGAGGAAGGAGCCGTCCTCCATGGTGGCCGTCGGCAGCACCCACTTCGTCGGGTCGGCGGTGTCGTCGGTCAGGTACAGGCCGGTCGTGGCCACCGGCCCGGGCCCGAGGTTGTGGAGCTCGAGCCACGGGTCCGCCTCGCCCGCCGGGTCGAGGACGACGCCGTCATTGACGGTCATCGCCTCGTTGAGGCGGACGTCGGAGGGCAGCGCGTAGGTGTCGAGGATGGGCCGCAGGTAGTCGTACCGCCCGCTGACGAACTGCTCGAGGCCGTAGATCGTGAGCTGGCCGGACTGGACCTGGCTCGTCAGCGCCGTCTCGAACTGGTCGGCGGTGAACGCCTTGTGGGAATCGGCGTAGACGCTCGGCCGGATCAGGTCGGCGAGCTCCTGGATACGGGCGCGCATGGTGTCGATGTCGAACCCCTCGCGCAGCATGCGGGCGACCTGCTGGACGTAGATCTGGTGGTAGCTGCCGACGGCCCAGAGCTTCTCCATCAGCGGCCGCTCGCCCCCACCCGGGGGCGGCGGCTCCAGCAGGGCGGGCCCCGCCGCCGGCGACGTCGCGGGGCCTGCCGGGCCCGGCCCCGCGACCGGCGGCGGGCCCCCGCCGGACGGAAGGTAGAACAGGTCGAGGCTCATCGGGTCGGCGACCACCGGGGTCCCGTCGCCGGTGGTGCCGAAGGTCTCGTTGCAGTCCCAGTGAACGTAGACGAACTGGCCGGTGTCGTCGCGGTCGTAGAGGTAGTACTCGGACGCCGCGCCGACGTAGGACTCCAGGTTGCTGAACAGGATGTTCACGGCGATGCCGTAGAGCATGTTCTCGACGTCGCACACCGGCTCGAGCGCCGCCGGCAGGTCCGCGGTCGCCGTGTTGTTGAGGATGTCGATGAGCTCGATGAGGTCGGAGTAGTCGTTCTCGGTCTCGTTGGTCTTCAGCTCGTAGAGGTCGTAGTACAGCGATGGGTCGGCGCCCAGGTAGGTGAGGTCGGCGTTCATCTCCCCGGCCTCGAACAGGTTGCCGTCCTCGTCGTCGCCGAACCGACTCTCCATCATCGTCTTGTCGGGTTGCTCGACGGCCAGGTAGAGCCCCCACAGCTCGTCGTTGACGTAGACGTTGACGTGGACCGCCCGCATGGCCGGCATGTACCGGGACACGAAGTCGAGAAACAGCTTCTCGCGCATGAAGTCCGGCTGCAGGTCGAGGTTGTTGAGGTTGAGCTTCTTCAGACCCAGGAAGGTGGCGTCGTCGACGAACTCGTTGAAGTCGAGCTTGAACGACTTCTTCACCCCGTTGCGCCAGAACGAGGAGTTGCCCTTGAACCGCGCCCCGATCGTCGGCAGCACGGTCTCGCCGCACCGGAAGCTCGCTTCGAAGTACGGGTCATCCGGGTCGTTGGCGTGGGACGCGTAGAGGGTGTCGTACCAGTCCGGGTCGCTGAAGTAGAGGCGGACCTCCCGCACCGCGCTGTCGTCGAAGAACGAGTCGGCCTGGTCGGCCGAAACGGCGCCGCCCGCGAGCACGGCGAGGCCGAGGAAGAGCACTGCCGTATGCGCATGCCTGGTCATCGTTCCCCCTGTTTCTGCTCCAACCGGTCGTCGGTGGTGGCGACCGCTGCCGGCCTCAGCTCGACGTCGAGCCACGCCGTTCTCTCGCTGCTGCGGTCCGGATGACCGCCAGGGGGCGGGCCGCCGCCCCCACCGCCGGGACCGCCACCCATGCCCGGTCCCCCGCCGCCCCCTCCCGGCGGCCCGCCGAAGCCCCCGCCGGAACGCTCGGGGCCGCCCCCGTCCGGAGGGCCACCGGGGCCGCCGCGACCGGCCGTGCTCTC
>CAYTJW010000125.1:0-10839 GCA_964438135.1 uncultured Thermoanaerobaculia bacterium | reverse complement strand
GTCGAGCCGCAGCGCCGCGGTGAGCTCGTCGCGCACCGCGCGCTCGGCCGCCCGTCGGAGGTGGCCCAGGGGCGAGCGGCCGGTGCGCGCGAGGCGCGCCAGGGCCGACCGCAGCACGGCATCGACGTGCTCGGCCACCACCACCCGCCCGTCGAGCGAGCCTCCCCCCGGCCGCGACTGGAAGGTCGAGGTCCAGGTCGCGGTCGGCACCAGGCGTTCGACCGCCTGCTCGAGCTCCGGGCCGGTGCGGATCCGCTTCGAGCCCAGCCGGCTGTGGGTCAGGCAGAAGCGGAGGTCGACCTCGAGCTCCGCGGCCAGCCGGCCGGCCCGCACCATCTCCTCGTCGCTGTCGTTGCCGTCGAGCAGCGTGTACTTCCACTCCACCCGCAGCTGGCCCGCGCCCCGTCGCCGCTCGTCGCGGACCCGCCGCAGCTGCTCCAGGAACGCCTCGAAGCAGGCCGGCGAAATGGTGTGGGGCGGGCTCTTGAGCAGCCGCCGGCGCTCCGGCGGGATGCACTCCGGGCAGGCCAGGGTGCAGAGGAAGGACGGCTCGACGTGCAGCGCCTCGACCACGGTCGGCCGCTCGCCGGCGACCGCGCCGTGGCCGAGCAGCGCGCACCGCCAGCACAGCTCGGGGAACGGCGCCCGCCCGGCGAGGAAGCTGCGGCGAATCCCGGCCAGCTCGGGGAAGGCGAACAGGACGCGCTCGAGGTCGGCCTGCAGCCGCGCCGGGTGACCGGGCCGTGGTCCTCGACCTCCAGGTGCAGGCAGGGCTCGAGCCCGCCCAGGCGCGTGCGCACGCCATGGTCGGCCGCCGCGGCGTCAAAGGCGCGGCGAATGGCCCGGCCCTTGGCGTAGAGGCCGCCGACGACGTCCTTCTCCAGCACCTCCGAGACCGTGGCCAGGGCCGCGGCGATCGACACCGCCTCGCCCTCGAAGGTCATGCCGTAGGAGGTCTCCGGCAGCCGGGCCATGAGGTCGGCGCGACCGCACAGGACCGCCAGCGGCATGCCGTTGGCGATGCTCTTGCCGTAGCACGCGAGGTCGGCCTGCACCCCCCACAGCTCCTGCATGCCGCCGACGGCGACGCGGAAGCCGCTCATCATCTCGTCGAACACCACCAGGGCGCCGTGCCGGTGCACGACCTCGACCACCTCCCGCGCCTCGTCCGCGGTGGGCATCGGCCCGACCAGGGGGTTGACCATCACCGCCGCGACCTCGCCCGGCGCGGCGGCGAGGACCCGCTCCACCGCCGCCGGGGTCAGCTCGGGCAGCGGCGCCACCGTCGAGCGCAGGCAGGCCGGGATGCCGCGTCAGTCGGTCGAGGCCATGTACCAGTCGTGGAAGCCGTGGTAGCCGCGGTAGAGCACCTTGTCCCGGCCGGTGACGGCCCGCGCCAGCCGGACCGCGCCGGCGCAGGCGTCGGAGCCGTTCTTGCCGTAGCGCACCGCCTCGGCGCCCGGCAGCGCCCGCTCGAGCAGGCGGTCGAGCTGCCGCACCTCGGGGTGGGGCACGCCGAGCCCGGCGAAGCGCTGCGCCTGCTGCGCGACCGCGCGCACCACCCGGCGGTAGCCGTCGCCGAGCAGGTTGGTGCCCCAGGCGGACAGGACGTCGACGTAGTCCCTCCCCTGCTCGTCGACCAGGTGGCCGGCGTAGCCACGCCTGAGGCTCATGGGGTGGATGAAGGGGTTGAGGTCCTAGTCGCGCAGCGGCAGCGCGAGCGGGTTGTCAGCTGTGGTCGCCGGCACTCCGACCTCCTCGACAGCAGCGGGATCCTACCACTCTCGCGGCAACCCCGGCCGGAACCCGTGGTACGCTCGAGCAGGAGGCCCCCCATGACCGGCCCGACGGTGACCGTGCTCGCCCTGGTCGCGTCGGCGGCCGCACTGCCGCTCGGCGCGGACACCTACGTCGTCGACCGCAACCACCCCGCCGCCAGCGACGCGAACCCCGGCACCGCGAGCCTGCCCTGGCTGACCATCCAGCACGCCGCCGACACCCTGGTCGCCGGCGACACGGTCTGGGTCAGGGCCGGCACCTACCCCGAGCAGGTGACCGTGACCAGCGCCGGCGCCCCGGGCCAGGAGATCGTCTTCGCCGCCTGGCCCGGCGACACGGTCACCGTCGACGGCTCGGGCCTCACCCTCAACGAGTGGGACGGCCTGTTCCAGGTCGTCGGCGGCAGCTACATCCGGGTGTCGGGCTTCCACGTCACCGGGACCGGCCCGTGGGGAACCAACACCGGCATCCAGGTCGACCCCGGGGACCACGTCGTCATCGAGGGCAACCACACCTCCTACACCGCCTCGTCGGGCATCCTGGTGTTCAACGCCACCGACATCGTCATCGCCGGCAACGAGGTCGAGCAGGCCATGACGATGGGCGTCGACAGCCGCAACGAGTGCATCACGGTCGGCCGCACCGCCGGCTTCGAGGTCAAGAACAACCACGTCCACTCCAACCCCAACGGTCGCGGCGAGGGGATCTGCCTCAAGGACGGCTCCACCGCCGGCTCGGCCCACCACAACCACGTCCACGACGTGCCGTCGGTCGGCATCTACGTCGACGCCTGGACCGAGCCCACCCACGACATCGAGGTCGCCGCGAACGTCGTCCACGACGTCGACGGCAGCGGCATCCAGGTGGCGTCGGAGCAGGGTGGGCTGCTGGAGCGGGTGCGCCTCGTCAACAACGTCTCCCACCACAACCGGTACACCGGCCTCGCCATCAGCGACTGCTGCACCGACACCCACCCCATGGACGACATCCAGATCGTCAACAACAGCTTCTGGGGCAACGGCTGGGCGGACTGGGGCGGCGGCCTCGGCGTCGGCAACCCGCAGGCGACGGCGGTGCTGATCCGCAACAACGCGATGGCCGGCAACCTGTCGTTCGAGATCACCTTCGAGGGGGTCGGCACGGCCAACTCGACCGTCGACCACAACCTGGTCGGCGCCCTCCACGGCTACCCCGACGAGGAGTGCGGCACCGACTGCGTCGTCGGCGACCCGCTGTGGGTCGACCCGGCGGCGGGCGACCTCCACCTCCAGCCCGGCTCGCCGGCAGTCGACCACGGCAGCCCCGACCTGGCGCCGGCCGACGACCTCGACGGCACGGCGAGGCCTCAAGGGCCGGGCTTCGACATCGGCGCCTGCGAGCTCGCCGACGCCGCGTCGGTCTTCGCCGACGGCTTCGAGAGCGGCGGCACCTCGGCCTGGTCGGCGACGGCGCCGTGAGCGGGGGGCACCCCGCGGCTCGACGCCTTCGCCTCCTGGCCGCGCTGGCCCTCGCCCTCCTCCTGCCGGCGCCCGCAGCGTGCTGGTGTCGCTGTGGCCGATCGCCGACGACCCCACCGCCGCGCTGATGGAGGCCTTCTACCGCGAGGTCCTGGCCGGCGCGCGGCGGGACGAGGCACTGGCGCGGGCCATGCGGCACATGGCCGAGACCCCAGGGCTCGACCACCCGTCGCTGTGGGCCGGCTTCCAGCTCCTGGGCCGCGCGGACTGAGGCCTCTGCCGGCCCCTGGGCCGACCCCGGCGGGTCGCGGGAGAGGCCCGCCTTACCCCTGGATCGACAGCGCGCCGTCCTTGATCAGCACCACCTGGTCGCCCGCGGCCTGGATCGAGCCGGCGCCCACCACCTCGAGGGTGCAGTCGGAGCAGATCGACACCCGGGTGGTGTTGCCGTCGATCGACGTGCTCGTGACCGCTGGGCCGTCGTGGATCTTGACGTCGTAGCTCCGCGAGTCCTCGTTCTTGAGGTCGACCGCCATCGCCCCGCCGGCGGCCAGGAGCAGCACCCCGCACAGAACCGCACCGCGCATCGTCCCACCTCCTCGCGCTCGCTCGCCCGGACCCTACCCCGCCCGCGCGGACGGGTCAAGCCGTCGGCGGCACCGTCCCGGGATGAGGAGCACCGCGAGCCGTGTTGCCCGGACCTGGGGGTACGCCATGGCAGTCGACATCTCCGGTCGCTGGGCGCTGGTCACCGGCGCGTCGAGCGGGATCGGCGCGGACCTCGCCCGCGAGCTGGCGCGGCGCGGCGCGAACGCGGTGCTGGTGGCGCGGCGCGAGGAGCGCCTCGCGGCGCTGGCCGACGAGCTGCGCCGGGAGCACGGGGCGGAGTGCGAGGTCGTGGCCACCGACCTCGCCCGGAGCGGGGCGGCGGCGCACCTCCACGCCGAGCTCGCGGCGCGCGGCCGCCGGGTGGACATCCTGGTCAACAACGCCGGCTGCGGCGCCTACGGCCCTTTCCTCGACCTCCCCTGGGAGCGGGAGCGGGCGATGCTCGAGCTCGACCTGCTCGTGCTGGTCGAGCTGACCAAGCTGTTCGCCCGCGACATGGTCGGCCGAGGCTGGGGGCGCATCCTCCAGGTCGCCTCGGTGGCCGCCTTCCAGGGCACGCCCGGCTACGCCAGCTACGCCGCGGCCAAGGCCTTCGTCCTCCACTTCGGCGAGGCGGTCGGCCGCGAGCTGGCCGGCACCGGCGTGACCTGCACCGTGCTCTCGCCGGGCGTCACCGCCACCGAGTTCCTGCGCGTCGCCGGCCAGGAGCCCTCGCTCTACCAGCGGCTCGTCATGATGCGGAGCCCGCGGGTGGCGGCGATCGGCGTCCGCGCCCTGCTCGCCGGCCGCTCCTCGGTGGTGGCCGGGGCGGCCAACACGCTCCTCGCCTGGGCGGTTCGCCTGACCCCGCGCCGCCTCGCCACCGCTCTCGCCGGGATGCTGATGCGGGTCGGCGGCTAGACCCTCGGCGCCCTGCCGCGGCGCGCTCCTGGGCCGGTTGGAACGGGGACGGCAGCGACATCCCCAACCCGCCGGTGCTGCCGCCGGACAACTGGACCCTGGTCGACGTCTACTTCCCAGGCAACTGGTTGGTCCGCGCCTCGGGCTCGGTCACCCCGGTCGAGCTGCTCAGCCTCAGCGCCGAGTGGCGCCGCCGGGACGCGCCCCCGGCGGGGCGGGCTACCGCTCCCGCCGCATCGGCACCGTGGTGGCGTCGTTGGTCAGGTTGTCGACCACCGAGGCGTAGGCGTGCACGCCCTCGCCGGCCTCGACCTCGACCCACGCCCAGGCGACGTCGAGGTCGTCGCGGGAGGCGCGGTGGTGGAAGGGCCGCGGGTCCTGCCACTGCGCGCCCGGCGCCAGGCTGGCCGCGTACTCGTGCAGCGGTGCGCCCGACGGGTCGACGATGTGGACCACGACCCGCGCCATCACGGCGCCGGTGTTGGCCAGGCCCAGGTTGGTGCGGAAGGCGGCGTTCTCCGCCAGCTGCGACAGCACGCCGACGTCGCCTGCCGCCAGGCCGGCATCGCTGGCGACGCCGTCGAGGTACTGGCCGAAGGTCCCGCCCCGCAGCTCCTCGCACGGGTCCTCCTCGCCGACCAGGTTGTAGGTCCGCGAGGTCACGACCAGGGCGCCGTCCGCGCACACCTCGAGGGCGCCCATGCCGTCCCGGTCGGAACCGACCCACGCCACCACGTCGGCCAGGCGGACGACCTCGGCCGCCGCCACCAGCAGGGTCCGGACCACCACCCCGTCGGGGCCGTGGTAGCGGACCTCGGCCCGGGTCTCGCCGCCCGACCTCGACAGCAGGCCGAGGTCCGAGCGCCAGACGCTGCCGTGGGCGCCGTCCGCGTGGCTGACCACCGGCACCCAGGCGCTGGTGACGCACTCGGGCGGCCCCCCCCCGGTCACGGCGATGACGCCGCTCGCGCTGCACTGCTCGTCGTCCGCGGTCGCGGTCAGCGACCAGGGGTAGCTGCCGGAGACCCGGAAGGCGTGGCTCGCGGCCGCCCCGCTGGCGGTCGTGCCGTCGCCGAGCTGCCACTGGTAGGCGACGCTGCCCCCACAGCCGGTGGCGGTGGCGAGGCCGGCGAACGCCACCTCCTCGCCCACCGCGGCCGTGCCCGGCACGGTCGCGGAGCAGCCCAGGCTGCAGCCCCTGACCGCAACCTGGTGGGTCACGTCCGACGACCCGGTGGCGTTGCCGGCGACCAGGGTCACGCCGTAGGTCCCGGCCGCCGCGAAGGCGTGGTCGGGGCTGCGGCTCGAGCTGGTGGCGCCGTCGCCGAAGCTCCACGACCACGAGGTCGGGCCGCCGCTCGAGGCGTCGGTGAAGAGCACGTCCTCCCCGACCGCGGGCTCGACCGGCGCCCAGGTGAACTCGGCGGTCGGCGCCACCACCGTCACCACCGGCGTCACCGTCAGCTCCTCGACCACCGGCGACGCCCCGCCCGGGACGCCGTGCAGGGCCACCTCCACCTCGAGGTAGCGGCCGGCCGGGGTGTCCGCGAGCGCCACCGCGCTCGAGGCGGTCTCCCAGCCCGACCACGTCACCCGGTCGCGCGAGCTGCGCACCCGCACCCGGGTGGACGTCCCCTCGGGCGTGACGCCCCGCCACGAGACGGTGCCCCAGGCGGTGTCGACCCCGGTCGAGTCGTGGACCACCGACCAGGTGCCGTGGCGGCTGGTGACGGAGCGGGCGACGACGCCGGTCAGGTCGCTGGTGGTGTCGTGCCCGCCGCTGGCCAGCAGCTCCTTCTGCAGGTCGACGCGGCCGGTCGCGGGGTCGACCCGGACCAGCAGCGGCGAGACCGAGCTCACCACCCAGACCTTGCCCGCCCCGTCGAGGGCCACGCCCGACGGCCAGCTGGCCAGCTCCAGGGTGCCCTTGGCCAGACCCTCGTTGGAGTAGCGGCGGACGGTCCCGCTCGCCGGCGTGGCGACCCACAGGTCGCCGTCCGGGGTCACAGCCACGCCGTTGGCCTGCCAGTCGACCGGGACCTCCCACTCCACCTCGCCGGTGGAGGTGTCGACGCGGGACAGGCGGCCGTCGGTGTACCCGGTCACGAACAGGTGGGAGGCCTGGTCGAGGACGAGGGCCCGGCTGCCGTGGCCGAGGGCGACCACCGTGGGCGCGGGCTCGGCCGCCGACGGGTCGAAGCGGAGCAGCCAGGGGTCGGGCCAGCTCGTCGACCACACCACCCCGCCCGCGTCCACCGCCAGCGCGAACGGCTCGGTGTCGCTGGCCGCGAGGTCGACCGGGTCGCCGACCACCGCGCCGCTCGAGGGGTCGAGCCGGTACAGCCGGCGGCTCGCGCCGACGCCGACCCAGACCGTGTTGTCGCCGTCGACGGCCAGGGCCTGGAGGTCGTTGTCGGCGTAGTCGTCGTGCTCGTCGCCCGGGGTGTGGGTGCGCTCCTGGCCCTCGACCAGCACCACCTCCACCAGCACGCACTCGTCGTCGCCCCAGTCGAGCACCTCCTCGGTCTCGATGCTGCCGTCCCCGTCCTCGTCCCGCGAGGTGTCGACGCGGCCGTCGCCGTCGCGGTCGACGCACTGGCCGGCGTCGACGAGACCGACCTTGACCACCGAGCCGGCCGCGCCGTTGCCGACCCAGCAGCTGCCCTCCAGGTCCACCGCCACCGCCGCGGGGCGGAGCTCGCGCTCCGGCCCGGTGCGGTAGCGCCCCAGCTCGCGGCCGCTCGACACCGCGACCCTGGAGACCGTGCCGGTGGTCGGCGACGGCACCCACAGGAACGGCGGCGCGCTCCAGTCGGCGGCGAGCTCGAGCTGGTCCGAAGCAGTGCTCACGCCGACCGCCGTGCCGAGGGCGAAGTCGCTCGTGCTGGTGTAGGTGTAGCCCTCGTCGGCGACGCTGCCCGAGTCGGCCATCAGGGCGACCTCGTCGAGGTAGGCGCCCTCGAGCGCGGTGCTGTGGTCCGACTGGTAGACGAAGGCGACCCAGACATGGCTGTGGCCGGCGACGTCGCCGATGTCGGGCCAGTCCCCCAGGTCGGAGGAGACCGCCCGCCAGCCGTCGGTGTCGGTGGAGCGGGCGTGGCCGCTGAAGCTGCGCCCGTCGACCGACACCAGCCACATGAAGAGGTCGTGGAACTGCTCGGTGCGCAGCCAGAGGTCGAACGAGAGCGAGGCGGTGGTGGCGTCGGACAGGTCGAACGGGCCGACGATCGCCCAGCTCTCGGTGTTGACCGGAACCGGTTGACCGGGCTGGGGGGCGTCGGCGCCCGCCCCGGCGCACCAGGCGCTGAGCGTGCCGGCGCTGGCCCGCAGGTCGCTCTGCCCCCAGTCGACGGCGGCCGCGCCGTCGGCGTGGGTCAGCCGCCACGGCGAGGCCGGCCAGGTGGCCTCGAACGACTCCGCCAGGAGCGCGGTCTCGGTCTTCTCGCCGCGCCGGCCGAGGGCGGCGGCGCCGCTCGCCGCCGGCGGGCCGAGCAGGGGCGCGCCGGGGAGCGTCAACCTCACCACCCTGGCGGCGTCCCCGGCGGCAACGCCGGGAAGCGGTGCCGCCGCCACCGCGGCGAGGACCAGCAGGCAGAGCCCCTCGCGACCCATGGCCAGCCTCCCCGCCCCTAGAACACGACCGCCACGCGGAGGAACGGCCCGTCGAAGCTGGCCGGCCCGCCGTCGACCTCCCAGTCGCGGTAGCGCCAGCCGCCGTCCACCTCGAACCACTCGCTGGCGGCCCAGCGCAGGCCGAGCTCCCCGCCCCACATGCCGCGCTCGGTCGAGTCCGACAGCTCGACCGTGCCGGCGACCGGATCGCCGGGGTCGGGGTCGGGCACCTCCGGGCGCAGGGTCGCCTCGCGGGTGCCGCGCGCGTACCGCACCACGAGCCGCCCGACCGCGCTCAGCCTCGTCGCCAGCGACAGCTCGCCCTCGAACCCGGCCACGGCCCCCCAGAGCCGGCTCGTCGCCGACTCGACCGGCGCCCCCCCGGCGGCGTCGGGTGCGGCCCGGGTCTCGTCGACGTCGACCAGGGTCAGACCCAGCCAGGCCATCATCCCGGACTGGTCCTCCCGGCCCACCCGCCGGGCGAGGGCGAGGTCGTAGACCTCCAGCTCGGCGGTCAGGGCGTGGTCGAGAGCGGCGCCGCTCGAGGGGTCGGTCCAGCTCGCGGCCGCCGCGAGCTCGGGGTAGCGCTCGGCGACGAGGAGCGTGGCGTAGGTCTCGCCGGCGAGGACCAGGCGCGCCTCGACGAGGCCGTCCTCCCCCTCGTCCGAGGGCGACCAGGTGTCGTACTTCCCGGCGCTCCACCACCCCCAGTCGGGGTCGGAGGCGGGCGAGACCGAGGTCTCGGCCGCGGTCAGCTCGAACCGCGAGTGCAGCTCCCCACCCGGCGCTGCCAGGGGGACCAGGACAGGGATCGCGACGACACCCACGAGCAGAGCACGGCGCACGGCACCTCCCGCGTCGACCGCCAGGTCGGCCTGCTGATCCTACGTGGCCGGGGTCCGAGTCGTCCACCTCGCGGCGGCAGGAGGGGTTGACGCGGACCGGGCGCCTCGTGACGAGGCCGACTTGACAGCGCCACAGGGCCCTGCGAGAGTGCGTCGGTCGTCCGGCCGGCCGCCCGACCGTGGTGGCGGTGCCGACCGCGCCCGGCGATGCAAGACATTGGATGCCAACATCTTGACTCGAGCTCGAAGGAGGAGGGAATCCGTATGCGGCGAGACGTGATGGCAACCTCGGTCGGTGTCGTTCTGGCGGCGGCGATGGCGGTCGTGGTGACCGCGGGCATGGGCGGCCCGGCGAGCGGGACGAGCGCGACGGCGCCGGTCAAGGTGGCCGGGCCGGGCAGCGTCCCCGCCCCGCCGCTGGAGCGGGCGGGCGGCGAGACCTGCGCCACGGCGACCGTGATCGCCTCCCTGCCCTACACCGACAGCGGCGCGACCACCGGCGCGGTCAACGACTACGACTTCGCCTGCCCCTACACCGGCAGCACCGCCCCGGACGTGGTCTACTCCTACACCCCGGTGGCGAACCAGACCGTGCTGGCGTCGCTGTGCACGCCGGGCACCAACACCAGCTACGACACCAAGCTGTACGTCTACGCCACCACCTGCTCGGGCACCCCGGTCGGCTGCAACGACGACTCCTGCTCGTCGCCGCTCTACTCCAACTACGTGTCCCAGCTCGAGGTGGCGCTGACCGCGGGCACCACCTACTACTTCGTGGTCGACGGCTACGGCACCGCCTCGGGCAACTACACCCTGCACCTCGAGGAGTACGTGCCGCCGGTCTGCCCGTGCCCGGCGACGCCCGACCTCGACGAGGGCGCGCTCGACCCCAACTGCGGCCTCGTCGCCCCGGACCCGACCGGCGGCTGCAACAGCGACGCCGCCAGCCCAGGCCCGTACATGGTGCAGATCAGCTGCAACACCACCATCTGCGGCACCGTCGGCGCGGCCGGCGAGTCCCGCGACACCGACTGGTTCGAGCTGGTGCTGCCGGTGGCCGACACCATCCGCGTCACCATGACGTCGACCGACTCGTTGCTGCTGTTCGACCTGTCGGGCGAGTACGACTGCGCCAACGTCGCGGTCGCCCAGAACTTCCCGCAGGACGCCTGCGGCGGCACCGGCGAGATGGTCATCGCCGGCGTCGCCGGGCCGAACTGGATCTGGGTCGGCCCGTCGGTCTTCGACGGCATCGCCTGCGGCACCCAGTACACCATGACCGTCACCTGCGACACGGTCCCGGTCGACCTGCAGCACTTCGTCGCCGAGTAAGCCCGCAGGGCTCTCGTCAACCGACGCGCCCCGGCCCCGTGCCGGGGCGCTTTCCTTTTCCCAGGGGCGAGATCGGCGCGACGCTCAGCCGCCGGCGGCCGCCCGGACCCGCTCCAGCTGCCCCGCCCCGGCCAGGGCGCGACCCAGCTCGAGGCGCGCCTCGACGTGGCCGGGCGCCCGCTCGAGCAGGCTCTCGAGCTCGGCCACGCCGGCCTCGACGTCGCCGCCCGCGAGCAGCAGCCGGGCCAACTGGAGGCGCGGCAGGGCGGCCTCCGGGTGGGCCGCGATCACCTCCCGGCAGACCT
>CAYTJW010000124.1:10028-10845 GCA_964438135.1 uncultured Thermoanaerobaculia bacterium | reverse complement strand
CCATGGCGGCCAGCGGCGGCCCGCCGGCGGCGACCAGGAGGCGGCTGCCGACCGCGCGCAGGTCGGGGTGGCACTCGAAGCCGTCGACCTCGAGGCCTCGCCCGCGCAGCGCCAGGACCTCGCGGCCGCCGCCCGCGGCCAGGACCAGCAGTGACCGGCAGCCGGCGAGGTGGCGCTCGACCGCGTTCTGCTCCCACGCCAGCAGCCCGGACCGGTTGTACTCCTCGGTGTGGTAGAAGGCCATGCCGTCGTAGTAGAGCTCGTCGACCCGGTGCAGCGCGTCGCGGTCGAGGAGGCCGAGCCAGAGCCCGTTCGACGCCGCCCGGAGCAGCCCGACCGCCGCCTCCAGCCAGTCGAGCGGCCGCCGCGCCCGCCAGTAGAGGGCGGCCCAGCGGCGACCTCGGCGCGGCCCCTCAGTTGGCGGGCTCGCCATCGTCGGTCCGGGGCGGCGCGAGGGAGAGGAGGAGGCGGCTCAGGGACGCGTGCGGCAGGCGGTAGGTCGTGCGACAGAACTCGCAGGCGACCTCGGCCTGGCCGTCGGGGAGGGCGAGCAGCTCCTCGAGCGTCGGCCGCCCCAGGAGGGTCAGCGCCGCCTCGACCCGGTCCCGCGAGCAGCCGCAGCGGAAGGCGACCTCGACCCGGTCGAGGACCTCGTGGTCGCCCGGGAACAGCCGCCCCAGCCACGAGGCCGGGTCCTCGCCGCGGGCGAGCAGGGCCGTGACCGGGCCGAGGGCGCGGACGCGGCCGGCGAGGGCCTCGGCCTCGACCGAGCTGACCCCGGGCAGGAGGTGGGCCAGGAAGCCGCCGGCGTGCTGGA
>CAYTJW010000124.1:0-10018 GCA_964438135.1 uncultured Thermoanaerobaculia bacterium | reverse complement strand
CGGTGGTCACCCCCAGGGCCACGGCCGCCGGGGACTGCTCGGAGTCGCTGAGGTAGTGGGCGATGTCGGTGGCGATCTCGCCGGTCACGAGCGGCACCACGCCGCGGTAGGGCTCGCCGATGCCGGGGTCGCGGGTGACGACCAGCGGGCCGACCGTGCCGACCACGGCGCCGACGTCGGGCCGGCCGTCCGGCCGGTCGACGGCGGTGGCCTGGGGGTTGCCGGCGAACGCGCGCAGCCAGCCGCGGGGGGAGGCCGTGGCGACCAGACGGCCGGCGGGCCCGCCGCCCGCGATCTCGAGGGTCAGCATCGGCTCGCGGGCGGTGACCTTCTCGAGGAGCGCCGCCAGCAGCAGGGCGCCGGTGGCGGCGCGACCGAGGGCGGCGGTGACGGTCGGCGAGGGCTCGTGCAGGCGTCGCAGCTCCTCGACCGCCCCGGTGGTGACGGCGGCGAACGCCCGGGCCCGGCCGCCCATGGCGAGGGCGCGGATCAGGGTGTCGGTCATCGCGGCGGCCTCATGGCTCCACCTCGCGGGCATGATACCTGCCGGAGGGGTGCCACGTGTCACAAACTTCACAAAGTCGGAGGGGTGCCACGTGTCACGAAGCTCACAAGGCCTGGGTCGCTGACGAGGGGCGAGTCGGCAGTCGTCAACGCAGTGGCGATCGCGACACGCGGCACCTGCCTGGCGCCTGTCCCCGACACGCACGACCGGCTGGTCGTGAGCGGCTCGGCGACCCTCGGCGGCACGCTCTACGTCACCAACCCCCCGGCTACGCTGCGGCGCCGGGCAGTCGTGGACCATCCTGACCAGGAGCAGCGTCAACGGCCAGTTCGACCGGGTCTCCTCATGGGCCGACTCCGACTGCAGCCTCGGCTTCACCGTCGCCTACAACGCCGCGAGCGTGGTGATCACCGCCGTTGACGGGGGCGCCAACGTCTTCTACTCCAACTTCGAGGACGGCTCGAGCGCCGCGTGGTCGAACGCGGCGCCCTGAGTTACCCGCTGGCGCCGCCCGGGTCCCGCCCGTCGGGGCGGTCCGTGCCGCCGGCCAGCTCGGCCACGACCGCCGCGAGCGTGCGCTCGGGCGGTCGGGCCAGGGCGGCGTCGACGACCTCCGGCGGCAGGGCCGCGCGCAGGGCGGCCTCGACCCGCCGCACCTCCTGCGCGGCGTCGGAGCGGAACGCCGGGTGGGAGCGGGTCAGCGCCAGCAGCTCGAGCCCCCGGGCCGTCTCGCCCCGGGTCGCGGCGAGCTCAGCCAGGCCGGCGAGGGCGTTCGGCACGATGCCCTCGGCGCCGAACGAGCGGCTCAGCGCGAGCTGCTCTCCGAAGGCGGCGTGGGCCCGCTCGAGGTCGCCGCTGGCGAGATCGACGAAGCCGAGGTTGCCGACGTTGGCCGCCACCCAGTACTGGTGGCCGATCGCGCGCGCGGTCGCGAGCGCCTCGGCGTAGTGCCAGCGCGCGGTCGGCCAGTCCTGGCGGCAGCGGGCGAGCTCGCCGAGCAGGGTCAGGCCGCGGGCGACTGCGACCCGGTCGCCGACGGCGCGGGCAACCTCGAGGTACCGGCCGTAGGCGGCCCCCGCCCCGTCGAGGTCGTCGAGCAGCTCGGCGACCTGGCCGAGACCGAGGACCGCGACGCTCGCGGCCGAGATGTCACCGGTCGCGGCGGCGCGGTCCCGCGCCTCTTCGAAGTGGCGGCGGGCCTCGGCCTGGTCGCCCTCGAAGTGAGCGACGAAGCCGAGCTGGGTCAGGGCGTAGGTCAGGGCGGGCTGGTGCCCGCAGCCGCGGGCCACCTCGAGGCTCTCCTCGAGCCGGCGCCGGGCCTCGGCGAGCGCCCCCTGCTCGATCGCGACCCGGCCGAGGCGGCTGCCGGCGAGCGCGGCGATGTGGGGCGCCGCGGTCGAGGCTCTCCGCGAGGAGCCTGCGGGCGTCGTCGTAGCGACCGCGCAGGGTGGCGATCTCGCCGTGGTGGAACAGCACCAGGGCCCGCACGCCGGCCAGCTCGTCACCGCCGGCGAGCTCGAGCGCGCCGGCGAGGCTCTCGTCGGCCTCGTCGAGGCGCCCCAGGCGCACCAGCAGCCCGCCGTGGAGCGTCCTCAGGAGGGCGACCAGGGGCCCGCCCCGGACCGCCGGGCGCTGCTCGAGGGCGGCCACCGCGTCGCCGAGGAGGGCGACGCCGTCCGCGAAGCAGCAGCGCCGCTCATGGTCGAGCGCGAGCGCCTCGGCCGCGGCCTCGAGGTCGGCGGTCAGGCCGCGCTCGACGGCGTGGCGCCAGGCGAGGCGGAGGTTGTCCAGGTTGTCCTGGACGGCGTCGGCGGCCTGCGGGTCGGCTGCGGAGCGCAGCGCCGGGGTGAGGGCGGCGAGGCGAGCGAGGAAGTGGCGGGCGTGACGGTCGCGGGCTGCGCCCCGGTCCTCCGGGTCCTGGCCGAGCTTCTCGATCGCGTACTGGCGCAGGACCTCGTGCACCCGGTAGCGGCCGTCCGGCGTCCGGTGCAGGGCCGACCGGTCGACCAGCGCCGCGACCGTGGCCGGCCTCGTCCGGGCCACCGCCAGGGCGGCCTCGCGGTCGAAGCCGGCGGCGCACACCGCCAGGGCGGCCAGGGCCCGCGCCTCCTCGGTCGTGAGCCGGCGCCAGGTGTGGTCGAACAGGGCGCGCAGGCTCGAGTGGTGCGGCGGCAGGTCGCGCAGCGCGGACTCGAGCACGTCGAGGTCGCGTTCGACCTCGCGGGCGAGCGCGCTCGCCGGCATGGTCCGCACCAGAGGGCCGGCGAGCTCGATCGCCAGGGGCAGACCGTCGACCGCCGCGCAGATGCGGGCGATCGCGGCCCGCTCGACGGAGTCGGGCGCGTAGCCGAGGACCACCCGGCGGGCGGTCTGCACGAAGAGCTGCGCCGCCTCGCCCGGCCGCTCGCTCCCGTCGGCGGAGCCGACCTCGAGCCCGCCGAGGTCGAGCAGCCACTCCTCGCGCAGGCAGAGGCGCTCGCGCGAGGTCACCAGGAGCTTGACCCCGGGGCAGCCGGCGAGGATGGTGCCCACCAGGTCGGCGCTCGCCATCACGTGCTCGAAGCCGTCGAGGACCAGCAGGGCCTGGCTCGGGCCGAGGCGGGCGACGAGCTGGGTCGCCGGGTCGGGGGAGTCGGCGAAGGCGACGCGGAGGGCGGAGGCCATCGCCGTCACCACCAGCCGGGGCGAGTCGAGGTCGGCCAGCGGGACGACCACGACGCCGTCGGGGAAGGCGCCCGTCGCCGCCGCCCGCCGCGCGGCCTCGAGCCCGAGGCGGGTCTTGCCCACCCCGCCCGGGCCGAGCACGGTGAGGAGGCGGCAGGTCGGGTCGGCGAGCAGGGAGGCGAGGCGCTCCAGCTCGCGGGCGCGTCCGACCACAGGGGACGAGGGCAGGGGGATCGCCGCTGCCACGGCCGCGGTGGAGACGGCTCCGGGTGCGGGTCCCGCCGCCGCCCTCAGCTCGCCGCGGCGGATGCGCTCGGCGAGCTCCAGAGTCGCCGCGGTCAGCTCTGCCTGCAGCTCCTCGGCCCGCAGGAGTCGGCAGGCCTCGAGCTGGCGCAGAGCCGCGACCGGCTGGCCGCTCGCCGCCAGCAGCTCGGCCAGGGTGCGGTGCGCCTCCTCCCGCCACGGGTCGAGGCGAGCCGCCTGCTGCGCGAGCCGCACGGCGGTGGCGAGGTCGTGCGGCCGGGTGAGCTCGACCAGGCGGTCGAGGGCCGCGACGGCCCGCAGCCGGAGCCGCTCCCGTTCGGCCAGCAGCCACTCCTCGAGCTCGGGCGCGTCGTCGACCAGCAGCCCCTCCAGGAGCTCGCCGCGGTAGAGGCTGGCGGCGGCGAGGAGCGGGGCGAGGCCGGCCCGTGGGACCGCGTCGAGGGGGTCGACCCGGGCGCAGAGCTCGAGGAAGGCGTGCACGTCCACCCGGCATCCGGGCCCGGGGAGGAACCGGACCGCCGCGCGGTCGGCGACCACGAGCTCGGCGCCGCCGGGGAGCTCGAGCCGGCGGCGCAGGTTCCACAGGGTGTGGCGGAGGTTCGCGGCCGCCCGGCTCTCGTCGCTGTCCGGCCACAGCAGCGCCATCAGCCGGGGGCGGGAGACCGGGCCAGGCTGGAGCGCGAGGAAGGCGAGCAGGGCGAGCGCCTTGGTCGACTCGAGGCGGATCGGCCCGTCGCGCCCGACGATCGTCGGGGCGCCGAGCAACGACACCTCGAGGACGGGGCTGTCGGTCTCCACCCTGGCACCCTCCCTCGCTCACCGTTGGCGTGAAGGCTGCTGGCCTCTCAACGATCTCTCAACGATCTCGCAACGCCCGCGGCCGATTGTAGCGGAGACGACGGCGTCGACCGTCCGCGGAGGGGCGCGGTGGAGCAGCAACCAGGTCAGGCGGGCTACCAGGTGTACGTGCTGCGGATGTGGCGGGACCAGGCCGCGGCGCGCGACCGGCCGGCGGTGTGGCGCTGCAGCCTGGAGGACCCCCGCACCCGGCAGCGCCGGGCCTTTGCCAGCCCGGGCGAGCTGAGCCAGTTCCTCGACGCCCAGGCGGGCGCCGCCCATCACGAGCAAACCCAAGAGGAGGTGTGAGATGTCAGGAAGCGAGAGGCGTGTGACACGGGTCAGGGCCACGGCAGAGGTTCTCGGGCTCGTTGCCGCGCTCCTGGTGTGGCCGGGCAGCGCTCGGGCGGCCGACTTCACCTGGAACGGCGCCTGCGGCGCCGACTGGATGGCGGTGTGCGACGTCGGTGACTGCGGGCCCGGCGACTCCCTGACCCTGTGGGGCAACAGCTGGGGGATGACCGCCTGCGACGTCGACCCGGCGTTCCCGGGCGCGGCCGACCGGGCGTTCATCCTCGGCGACTTCGACGCCACGCTGGCCGCCGACGCCAGCGTGGCGACCCTCGAGGTCAGCGACACCAGCACCTGCGCGGTCTCCGGCGTCGGCAACGAGCTGGTGGTCGGCAGCGACCTCGACATCAGCTCGGCCAGCGCCCAGCTCCGGGTGCAGGCCGGCGCCGTGCTGACCTTCGGCGGCGCCGCCATCACCAACCAGGGGGAGCTGCTGGTCCAGGGCCATCCCGTTCCCTCTGAGTGGTCGACCCTCAGCTTCCCGGCCGCGACCGAGCTGAACGGCGTCGGCACGCTGGACCTGCGCGGGGGCTACCTCGCTGGCGCCGGCCCGCTGACCAACGCCGCCGGGCACACTATCGGCTGCAACTCTGCCGACGGCGTCGTCCTGGTCCCGCTGGTCAACGAGGGGCTGGTCGACGCCGATGACGGGACCATCGAGCTCGCCAACAACTGGACGACCAACAACGGGACCATGAGGGGCTTCGACCTCAAGATCTCGACCCACGTCACCCAGGGCCCCACGGGTCGCATCGAGGCGACCTACGGTGGCTCCTACGGTGGGGTCTGGCTGCTCGACGGCGCGTCGATCGTCGGCGGCACCACCGACAGCCCGAACCCTGACCATGCCTTCCACGTCTGGGGGACCTCGGCCTCGATCGCCGACGTCGCCAACACCGGCACCTGGCTGGTCGACCACGACGGCACCCTGACCGTCGGCGGCACTCACCTGACCAACCACGGCACCATCCAGGTCGGTCAGACCGGCGACACCGCGAGCACCGTGCTCTTCGACGGCGACATGACCGTGGACGGCAGCGGGACGATCTCCCTTCTCTCGGGCGGCAACCTGATGACCAGCGGCGGGGCGACCCTGACCAACGGGGCCGACCACGTGATCACCGGCAAGTACTCGGCGACCATCACGGCCGCGGTCGACAACCTGGGCACCCTGAGGGCCAACGGCGTGCTCAACCTCGACCCGGTGGCGCCGGGCGTCCTCAACCGCGGCCTCGTCGACGTCATCCCCAACGCCAACCTGTACCTCGGCAGTGCCGACCTCTTCGCCCAGACCGCAGGCGAGCTCGCGGTCAACGGCAACCTGTACCTGAGCGGCGGACCGCTGACCGTGGCCGGCGGCTCCCTCTCCGGCCACGACACGGTCTACGGCAGCGTGGTCGCGACCGGCACCACCGTCAACCCCGGCAACCCGCTCGGGCGCTTCTGGGTCGAGGGCGACTCCACCCAGGGCAGCGACGCCCAGCTCCTGGTCCAGCTCGGCGGCACCGCGAGCGACACCTACGACCGCCTGATCGTCAGCGGCGCGGCGGCCCTCGGCGGCACCCTCTACGTCACCAACGCCAACGGCTACGCACCGCCCCCGGGGCAGTCGTTCACGATCCTCACCGCCGCCAGCGTGACCGGGACCTTCGACCGGGTGGAGTCGTGGGCCGACTCCGACTGCTCCCTCGGCTTCGACGTGGTCTACAACGCCACGAGCGTGGTCATCACCGCGGTCGACGGCTCCGCCAACGTCTTCTGCTCGAACTTCGAGGACGGCTCGACCGGCGACTGGTCGAGCGTGGCGCCCTGACCGACTCGCTGTCCCTGCCGGCGGCGGTGGGCGTCAGATCACCGCCCCGGCCTCGCGGCCGGCTCGGCCCGGGCTGACCTCGCCCCGGTCGCGGTCGGCGCGCTGGGCCGCCAGCAGGGCGGTGTCGGCGAGACCGACCCACCCCCACACCTCGACCGGCCGGGAGGATCCCGCTAGCATGCGGCTCGTGCGGACGGCCGACTTCGACTTCCACCTGCCGCCGGAGAGGATCGCCCAGGCGCCGGTCGCGCGCGGCACCTCCCGCCTGCTCGTGCTCCGGCGCGACGACGGCCGGCTCGAGCACCGCGGGGTGGGGGAGCTGCCGCAGCTCCTCGAGCCCGGCGACCTGCTGCTGCTCAACGACACCCGGGTCATCCCCGCGCGGCTGGAGGCGCGGCGCGCCTCCGGCCGGCGTTTCGAGCTGCTGCTGCTGCGACCCACCGACGACGTGCACTGGGAGGCGCTGCTGCGGCCGGCGGCGCGGGCGCGGCCGGGCGAGCGCCTGCGGCTGGGCGACGGGGGCGCGGTCGTGCCGGTGGCGCGCTGCGGCGACGGGGTGTGGGCGGTGGCGTGCGACCCGCCCCTCGACCTCGACCGGCTGGAGCGGCTCGGGTCGCCCCCGCTGCCCCCGTACATCCGCCGCCCGGACGGGGCGACCGAGGCGGACCGCCGGGACTACCAGACGGTCTACGCCCGCGCCCCCGGCGCGGTGGCGGCGCCGACCGCCGGCCTGCACCTCACGCCTGACATCCTGCGCGCCATCGAGGGGCGCGGCGTCGAGCTCGCCTTCCTGACCCTCCACGTCGGCCTGGGGACCTTCCGGCCGGGGACGGCCGAGCTGGTGGCCGAGCACCGCATGCACCGCGAGTGGTACGAGGTGGCGCCGCCGGCGGCGACGGCGGTCAACCGGGCGCTGGCCGCGGGGCGGCGGGTGGTGTGCGTCGGCACCACCTCGGTGCGGGCGCTCGAGGCGGGGCTCGAGGCGGGCGGCGGCTCGCTGCCGCCGGGGCCCGGCAGCACCGAGATGTTCGTCGTCCCGGGCTACCGCTTCCGCGGCGTCGGCGGCCTGCTGACCAACTTCCACCTGCCGCGCTCCACCCTGCTCATGCTGGTCAGTGCCTTCGCCGGCCGGGAGAGGGTGCTGGCCGCGTACCGTGCGGCGGTGGAGCACGGCTACCGGTTCTTCTCGTACGGAGACGCGATGTTGATCCTCTGAGTGCCAGCTCGGTGCCTGACGGGCCCGGTGGCGTTTCCTGGTGGCAATGGTCGTGCAGTCCGAAGGCGGACCCGGTCCGCGGCTGGGCCACGAAGACAAGGCGGGGGCCGCTCCGAACCCCCGGATCCGGAGCGGCCTTCGTAGGTAGGATGCCTATGGCAGGATGATCTGGAAGGCTGTTTCAGGCTGGAGGCGGTCAGACCGCCCCGTGCAGGTGGGAAAAGCCCGGCCCCATGGGACCGCATCGGCTCCCTCGCGGTCATGTCTCCGGGGAGGTGGAACCGGGTCAAGCATGCGCTGTGGCTCTCCTCTCGCGTCCTCTGGTGTCCCGAGGCTCTCGGGGAGTTTCCTCTCGCACGCTATTATACACTACTCTGGCGACGGTGTTGCACCCCGCGGACCGGGGGCGGGGAGCACGGCCTGAGGTAGAATCCGACGGGGGAGGGCATGGCCCGCAAGGTCCTGCGAAAGCGGCCGAAGAAGGCGAAGCGGCACTACAAGCCCATCGAGCTGCTCATGGCCGGTCTGGGCGTGCTGGTGCTGCTCCTGGTGGTGGGCATGATCGTCAGCTCGGTGGTCCAGGGTGGGTGACAGGCGGCCGCCGCCGCGGCCACGCCCCGGCCCGCGACTCGTCCCCGGCGACCCGTCGCTCGCCCTTCGCCGTTCGCCACTCGCCACTCGCCAAAAGGGTGGGCGATCACCCCGGATCCCTGTTCTCCGGGGCGATCAACTTCAGGTGGGTCAATCGTGTGAGGATGTTAGGTGGGTTTTCAAGGTAGGAGGCAGACGACCTGCCCCAGCAAGGTGGGTGTCATGATGGCCACTCGAGTCCTCCGGACTCCCTCGCAAGGTGTTGAACAGGGCAAAGCAAACTCGGCCATCATGCCACGTCCTAGAAGCAAGGGTCGTGCCAGGTTAGGGTCAGTGCAACGGAGACGGGGTGTACCCTTCTGACACGGGGGGGTGTCATTCTGTCCGCTTTCTTCGACAGGGAGGACATCATGGAGGGTGGACTGGGTCGTGCCGGCGGTCGCCGCAACCTGCTCGAGCGGCTCGTGGCCAAGATCCCCGGCTTCAGTGGCTACCTCGAGCGGGAGATGCGGCGCGAGGTGGACAAGATGCAGCGCGACTGGCTGGCGGCCCAGGTGGACCGCGCCAGGCAGGCGCTGCAGGGCAAGATCCGCGACTGGTCGCGGTCCGGCAACCTGGCGAACCTCGACCTCGCCTCGAGCCTGGACAAGCTGCTCGACCGCTTCGCCAACCGCATCCGCCACGCCGACTACGGCTACACCGGGTTCTTCGACGCAGTCAAGATCAACGAGGCCGAGCTCGACCGGCTGTACGAGTTCGACCTGGCCCTCGGGGACCGGGTCGAGGACCTCGCCCAGCGCATCGCGGGGCTGTCCTCGAGCGCGGTCGAGGAGGACCTCCGCGCCGTGATGGAGGCCGCCGAGGCCTCTGACCGCGCCTTCGACGAGCGGGCCACCGTCTTCGAGGACGTGACCCAGAAGGGAGGCCGCTGATGGCTCAGACCCTGGAAGTGCTGGAGCACTACGACCCGAGCGGCGAGGAGATCGTGGCCCGATTCCCGCGCGACGGGAGCGCGGAGATCAAGATGGGCGCCCAGCTCGTGGTCCAGGAGGCCCAGGAGGCGGTCCTGTTCCGCGACGGTCGGGCCCTCGACGTGTTCGGGCCGGGGCGCCACACCCTGACCACCCAGAACATCCCCATCGCCACCAAGGTGCTGGCCATCCCGTGGGGCGGCACGAGCCCGTTCCGGGTGGCGGTGGTGTGGGTCAACAAGCGCACCTTCATCAACCAGAAGTGGGGCACCCGCGAGCCGGTCATCTTCCGCGACGGCGAGCTGGGCATGGTCCGCCTGCGCGCGTTCGGCACCTACGCCTACCGCGTTGCCGACAGCCAGCTGTTCGTCAACACCATCGTCGGCTCGCAGAACGTCTACGACACCGAGCCGCTCAAGGACTTCTACCGGGACGTCATCGTCGCCAGGCTGAACGACCTCCTGGGCGAGACGATGAAGACCATCTTCGACCTGCCGCGGCTGTACGACGAGCTGGCCACCGCGGCCAAGGCCAGGCTGGCCGAGGACTTCGCCAAGTACGGGGTGGACCTGACCGACTTCTACGTCAACTCCGTCACGCCCCCGGACGAGGTCCAGGCGAAGATCGACGAGCGGGCCTCGATGGGCGCGATCGGCGACCTCGACGCCTACATGCGCTTCAAGGCGGCGCAGGCGATCCAGGACGCGGCCCGGGCCGGCGGCGAGGGCGGCGGCGCGGCCGGCGCCGGCATGGGCCTCGGCCTCGGCGCCGGCTTCGGCGCCATGATGCCGGGGATGATCGCCCAG
>CAYTJW010000123.1:0-10872 GCA_964438135.1 uncultured Thermoanaerobaculia bacterium | reverse complement strand
TCGGCCGATGCCGCCGCGGCGCTGGTCGCGCTCGACCGCCTGTGGTCCCTCGGCCTCGGCCCGGCCCGCCTGCAGGCGGCGGCCGCGGCCTGCGGCAGCGACGTGCCGTTCTTCCTCCACGGCGGGCTGGCGCTGGGCGTCGGCCGCGGCGACGAGGTCTACCCGCTGGCCGACCTGCCCCGGCTGCCGCTGGTGGTGGCGGTGCCACCGCTCGAGATCGCGACCGCCGAGGTCTACCGGCGCCTGCCGCCGCAGTTGACCTGGCGGCCGGCAGACGCTACTGTGTGTGCCTTCGCAGCCGGGCTCGCGGAGCCCTGCTGGGAGAGTTTCCACAACGACCTCCAGCCGGTGGTGGTGGAGGGGTGGCCGTTCGTGGGCCGGGTGGTGGAGCACCTGCGGGCCGCGGGCCCGCTGGTGGCGGCGGTCACCGGCAGCGGGTCGGCCGTGTTCGCGGTCTTCGCCGAGGCGGCGGCCGCGACGGCGGCGGCGGCCAACGTGCCGGCCGGTTGTCGGGTCCACCTGGGGACCACGCTCGGACGCCGCGCCGCCCGGCTCGAGGGAGATGGATAGGGGAGGGGCGATGCAGATCACCGAGGTGCGGATCAGCCCGTCGAAGGGGGGCAAGGTCCGCGCGTTCGCCAGCATCGTTCTCGACGACTCCTTCATCGTCAGCGACCTGCGGGTGATGGAGGGGCGAGAGGGTCAGTTCTTCGTGACGATGCCAGCGCGCAAGGCGCGCAACGGCCAGCTGCGGGACGTCGCCCACCCGCTCAACAGCGAGACCCGGCGGATGATCGAGGAGCGGGTGCTGGCCGAGTTCCGGCTGGCGCAGGAGCGGCTGGTGGTGCCGGGCCGGGCGCGGGAGGGGGCTCCCGAGCGCCAGTCGGTGCTGGACCGGCTCGCGGTCCGGCTGTTCTCGGACGAGTTCTGGACCTCGGAGCAGCCGCGCGGCGAGGGTGGCCGGGAGGAGGATGAGGAGGAGGAGTAGCCTGTCGGCCCCGTCGCGTCGCGGCGCGGCGCCCCGGGACCGGCGGGTGGTGTGGGCGGCACCCCCGCCCGCTGGGACAACGCGCTTGGGGCGTCGGCAAGCGGTAAGCCACCGGTCTTTGGAACCGGCACTCGCAGGTTCGAATCCTGCCGCCCCAGCCACGGGAAGTGAGAGCTCATGCTGAAGGAGAACCCCCTGCTGGTCTTCTCCGGTCGCGCCCACCCCGCGCTGACCGAGGCGATCTGCGCCTACCTGCAGATCGAGACGGGCCACCTCCGCCTCGGCAACTTCTCCGACGGGGAGATCTACTGCCAGATCCAGGACAACGTCCGCGGCGCGGACGTGTTCGTGGTGCAGCCCACCGGCACCCCGGCGAACGAGTACATGATGGAGCTGCTGATCATGCTCGACGCCTTCCGGCGGGCCTCGCCGTCTCGGGTCTGCGTGGTCGCCCCGTACCTCGGCTACGCCAGGCAGGACCGCAAGGACGCGCCGCGGGTGCCGATCACGGCCAAGCTGGTCGCCAACCTCATCACCACCGCCGGCGCCGACCGCGTCATCACCATCGACCTGCACGCGGCGCAGATCCAGGGCTTCTTCGACATCCCGGTCGACCACCTCTACGCGGCGCCGGTCCTGATCGAGGCGATCCGCCGCAAGGGCCTGGACCTGCTGACCCTGGTCTCGCCGGACGCCGGCGGCGTGGAGCGGGCGCGGGCCTTCGCCAAGCGGCTGAACGCCGACCTGGCGATCATGGACAAGCGCCGGCCCGAGGCCAACAAGGCCGAGATCATGAACGTCATCGGCCAGGTCGACGGCCGCGACTGCGTCATCGTCGACGACATCATCGACACCGCGGGCACGCTGGTGAAGACGGCCGAGGCGCTGGTCGAGCGGGGCGCCCGCTCGGTGCACGCGGCCGGCGTCCACCCGGTCCTGTCCGGCCCGGCGATCGAGCGGATCTCCGCCAGCCGTCTGCAGCGCGTGATGGTGACTGACACCCTGCCCCTCAAGCCGGAGGCGGCGGAGTGCCCCAAGGTCGAGCAGCTCTCCCTCGCGGTCCTGCTCGGCGAGGCGATCCGCCGCATCCACGAGGGCGCGTCGGTCTCCAGCCTGTTCGTCTAGTCCGGTCTCAGAGGTTCGCGAGCAAGAGGCTCGTGGAAGGAGTGGAGCTCATGGCAGAGAGCACAGCAACCGTGATCGAGATCCAGCCGCGGGCGGTGTTCGGCAGCGAGGCCGCCGGCCGGCTCCGGCGGCAGGGGCTGATCCCCGGGGTGGTGTACGGCGGCGGCAAGGAGGCCGTGTCGTTCACGGTCGAGAGGACCTCCCTCGACGAGGCCCTGCGCCACGGCCTGCACCGCATCGTCGAGCTGCGGGTGAAGGGCGGCGACGACTCGAGCGAGGCGATGGTCAAGGCGCTGCAGACCGACCCGTTCAACGGCCAGGTGCTGCACGTGGACATGATCCGCATCGAGCGGGGTCACAAGGTGCACATCACCGTGCCGGTGGTGCTGACCGGCTCCTCGGCCGGCGTGCGCCAGGGCGGTCGTCTCGACTTCGCCTGCCGTCAGGTCGAGCTCGAGGTGCTGCCGCAGGAGATGGTCGAGCGCCTGGTCGTCGACATCTCCGAGATGGAGATCGGCGCGCACATCACGGTGGCCGACCTGGCGCCGCTCCTGCCCCCGAGCGGCCGGCTGCTGGACGACGCCAACCGGGTGGTGGTGCTGGTCGAGCGGCCGCGGGCGGCGGAGCCCGAGGAGGCGGTGGCCGGAGCGGTGGCTGCCGAGCCGGCCGAGCCCGAGCTGATCCGCACCAAGGGCAAGGCGGAGGAAGCCGAGTAGCAGCCGGGACAGGGCGGCGCCCGCGCCATGCCGGTCGAGCTGGTCGTCGGCCTCGGCAACCCGGGCCCGGAGTACGAGGCGACCCGGCACAACCTCGGCTTCCGGGTGGTTGACGAGCTGGCCCTTCGCCGGCTGGCCGGGCGCTGGCAGCGACGTGGCAACAGCCTGCTGGCCGCCGCCACGCGCGGCCGGGCGGTGCTGCTCGCCAAGCCCCGGACCTTCATGAACCGGTCCGGGGTGGCGGTGCTGTCCCTCTGCACCTCCCTCGGCCTGGCGCCGGCCGAGGTGCTGGTCGTGGCCGACGACGTCGACCTGCCGCTGGGCCGGCTGCGCCTGCGGGCGGGCGGCGGGCCCGGCACCCACAACGGCCTGCGCGACGTGGTCGCGGCGATCGGCACCGGCTTCCCGCGGTTGCGGGTCGGCGTGCGCGGCGACGAGCCGTGGCAGGACCTGGCCGACTACGTCCTGTCGCCGTTCGCTGTCGACGAGGAGGAGCGGGCCGCAGCCGCGGTGGCGCGGGCCGTCGCGGCGGTCGAGCAGGTGGTCGAGGAGGGGCTCGAGCCGGCCATGAACCGCTGCAACCGGGCGGATGGCGCGAGCGACGGGGCCTGAGACGGGGCGACCCGCCGCTCACCGCCCGGGCGGTTGACCCGGCCGGCCGCCGCGCCGGCCGCGCACGGTCAGCAGCGGCACCGGGCTGCGCCGCAGGACCTGCTCGGCCACCGAGCCCAGCAGCAGGTGCTCGAGACCGGAGAGACCGCGCGAGCCCATGACCACCAGGCTGGCACGACGCCCCTCGGCCTCGCGGACGATGCACTCGGGTGCCGCGCCGTGGCTGACCACGACCTCCGTCGTCAGGCCCGCGAGCTCGGCCGCGGCGATCGCCTCGAGCTCGCTGCGGGACCGGGCGCTGGCCTGCTTGACGATGCCGTCGGGAAGCGGGTCGACGCCGTACAGCTGCGGGTAGACCACGGGCTCGACCACGTGCAGCAGGGTCACCGCCGAGCCGAGGCGCGCGGCCCACGCCGCGGCCAGCCGGAGCGCCTCGTGCGAGCGGGGCGAGAAGTCGAGCGGCACCAGGAGCCGCTCGCAGGCGCCGACGTCGGCGGCGCCACCCGGGCGGACGGTCAGCACCGGCACGGGCGCGGTGCGCACCACCTCCTCCGCCACCGACCCGAGCAGCAGGTGACGCAGGCCGCGGCGACCGTGGGTGCCCATGACGATCAGGTCGCAGCCCAGCTCGGTGCAGGCGACGACGGCGGCCTCGGAGGCGGAGGTGGCGCGGACCAGGTGGGTCTGCACCGGCACTGCGGCGCCCGCTGATCCCGTCGCCCCGGCCCGGGCCAGGGCGTCGGCGAGCGGCCCGACCTGCCCCCGCTCGGGCTGGAGGTCGCCGAGCAGCGGCTGGCAGTGGAGCACGTGCAGCTCGGCCGAGAAGATCGTGGCGAGGCGCGCCGCCAGCGCCAGGGCCCGGTCCGTGGTGGGCTCGAGGTCGGTCGGGACGAGAATCCGTCCGGGTGTCACGGTGCACCTCCCCGGCCCCCGCCGGTCTCACCGCGGTCGTCTCGGCGCGCCGGCACCACGCAGGGCTCCCTGCCAGTATACTGGGCCGGCTGGTGCGGGACGACGAGCCGAGCGGGAGGCAGGGCGCCGTGGCGCCAGGCACCCGGTGCAGAGGGGGGAGGGCCGAGAGTGGTGGAACGACGGCGCGACGCGCGCTTCCGGCCGGTCGAGCCGGTCTTCGGCAGGGTCAAGTCGACCCTCACCGCCCGCATTCTCGACCTCTCGCCGAGAGGGGTCCGGGTCGAGGTCGGCTCGGCGCTGCGCGTCACCGCCGAGTGCGACGTGGTGCTGCCGGCGCCGGGTGGGGAGCTGCGACTGCGGGCGCGGGTCCTGCGCTGCCGGGCGTTTGCCGGCAGCATGACCGACTCCGGGCACCTCGTGTTCAGAGCCGGGTTGGAGTTTCTCGGCGTGGGCGAGGACGCCGCGCGGGCGTTGGCGGAGGTGTGCGGCCCGGAGGCTCCCCGCCCCGGCAAGGAGAAGGGCGGCACGCCCCGCGGGCCGATCTCCGTCCTGCTCGACGCCGGCGACGTGACCCGGGAGCGGGCCGAGCCCGACGAGGGGGGGTAGGCGAGCGCGCCGGTCGCGGCGCGGGCTGGCGGGCCGGCGCCGCAGGCCGCCCGGCCTCGGAGCGGCGGCCTCACGTCCCCCTGATCGTCGCCGCCGCCTGCTTCACCTCGGCCCTGAGCCGTTCGAGGTCGACGGTCTCCAGGTGACGGTCGCGGACCACGGCCCGGCCGCGGACGAGGACGTGGCGCACGTCGCTCGCGCGGGCCGCGCAGGCCAGGTGCGAGAACGGCTCGTAGAGCGGCGTGGCGTGGGGTCCGTCGATCGCGATGCAGATCAGGTCCGCCTCCTTGCCCGGGGTGAGGGTCCCGATCCGGTCGGCGAGGCCGAGGACGCGGGCGCCGTGGAGGGTGAGCATCTCGAGCACGAGCCGGGCCGGCAGCGTGGTCGGGTCGAGGGTCGAGCCCTTGTGGAGGAGCGCCGCGAGCTGGGCGTCGCGGAGCAGGTCGAGGGTGTTGTTGGACGCCGCGCCGTCGGTGCCGAGGCCGACCGTGACGCCGGCCGCGAGGAGGGCCGGAACCGGCGCCACGCCGGAGGCGAGCTTGAGGTTGGAGACCGGGTTGTGGGCCACCCCGACCTCGTGCTCGGCGAGCAGCTCGAGGTCCCTGGGGGCGAGGTGGACGCAGTGGGCGGCGACCGTGCGCTCGGACAGGGCGCCGAGGTCCGCCAGGTAGGCGACCGGGGTCAGCCCCTTCTGCTCGAGCAGCTCCTGCACCTCCCAGCGCGTCTCGGCGACGTGGACCTGGAACGGGACCGAGTGGTCCTCCGCCAGCTCGGCCTGGCGCACGACGTTGGCCGGCGACACCGAGTAGGGCGCGTGGGCGGCGACAGACGGGACGATCAGGGGGTGGCCGGCGTAGCGGGAGATCATCTCCCGCTGGCGCAGGACCGCGTCGTCGGGGGTGGCCGAGCTGGGGGTGGGGAACTCGATCACGGTCTCCGCCACCACGCCCCGCATGCCGGCCGCGGCCAGCTCCTCGGCGACGTCGCTGGCGAAGAAGTACATGTCGGCGGTGGTGGTGACGCCGGCCAGGAGCTGCTCGGCGGCGGCGAGGCGGGTCCCCAGCCGCACCATGGCGGCGTTCATGAGGCGTTTCTCGGCCGGCCAGATGTGGTTCTCGAGCCAGTCCTTGAGCGGGATGTCGTCGGCCAGGCCGCGCAGCAGGCTCATGGCCTGGTGGCAGTGGGTGTTCACCAGCCCGGGCAGCACCAGGCACTGGCTGGCGTCGAGGACCTCGGCGGTCGGCGCGGCCTCGAGCAGGTCCTCGGCCGGGCCGACGGCGAGGATGTGCCCGCCGCCGATGGCGACCGCGCCGTCGGCAATGGGCTCCTCCCCCTCCTCCATCGTCAGGACCGTGCCGCCCAGGACCAGGATCTCCCACGGTTGCGTCGGCGTCATTCCGTCTCGTCCTCCCGCCACCCGGAGGTGACCCGTTCGAGCGTCCGTCGTTCCTTCTTCTTCGGCGCCCCGGCCCCGCGCGGCCGCCGCGGCGGCGCGGCCAGGCGCTGCAGGCGGCGCAGCTCGACCTCCTCCGGCGACGGCGCCGGCGTGCGGTCCTCGTACAGCTCGCGGGCCTGCGCCCGCGGGACATGAGTCGCGGCGAGGGCCCGCACCACCAGCAGGCGCTGCCGACCGCCGGCCAGGGCGATGCGGAGCTCGTCGCCGGGTCGGAGGAGGCGGTGGGCCTTGCCGTGCTGGCCGTTGACCTCGACCTGGCCCCTGGCGCACGCGGCCTGCGCCTGGGAGCGGGTCCTGAAGACGCAGGCGACGTCGAGCCAGACGTCGAGGCGCACGCCGCTCGCGGGCTGCCCGGCCGGGGCTGCGACCATGCTCGGCCCCCGCGGCTCAGCCCAGCGGCAGGTCTGCGGCGGCCCGGCCGACGCTCGAGTAGACGAAGCCCTGCTCGCGCATCCGCGTTGGCTGGTAGACGTTGCGCAGGTCGACCACCACCGGTCGTCGCAGCAGCTGCCGGATGCGCTCCAGGTCGAGCGACCGGAACTGGTTCCACTCCGTCAGGATGACCAGGATGTCGGCCCCCTGAGCGGCGTCGTAGGAGTCGGCGCAGTAGACCACGGCCGGGGGCAGGATCGAGCGGGCGCTGGTCATCGCCACCGGGTCGAAGGCGCGGATGGTGGCACCCCCCTCGACCAGGGCGGTCACCAGGGGAATGGCGGCCGACTCGCGCATGTCGTCGGTCTCCGGCTTGAACGACAGGCCGAGGATGGCCACGGTCTTGTCGGCCACGCTCCCGCCCGCGGCCTCGACGACCTTCTCCACCGCCCGCAGCTTCATGCGCTCGTTGACCTTGACCACCGTCTCCACGATCTCGAACGGCCGCCCGGCCTGGCGGGCGATCTCCACCAGCGCCTGGGTGTCCTTGGGGAAGCAGGAGCCGCCGTAGCCGGGGCCGGGGTGGAGGAACTTGGGCCCGATCCTCTTGTCCAGGCCCATGCCCTTGGCGACGTGGTGGACGTCGGCGCCGAGCCGCTCGCACAGCTCCGCGACCTCGTTGACGAACGTGATCTTGGTCGCCAGGAAGGCGTTCGACGCGTACTTGATGAGCTCCGAGGACTCGACGTTGGTGATGACGATTGGCGTCTCGACCAGGTAGAGCGGGGCGTAGATGTCCTTCATGATCGCGACCGCGTGCGGGTCGCGGGCGCCGATCACGACCCGGTCCGGGCGCATGAAGTCCTCGATGGCGGAGCCCTCGCGCAGGAACTCGGGGTTGGACACGACCGAGAACGGGTGCGGCCCCGGGTTGCGCTCGCGGATGGTCTGCTCGATCAGCTGGCCGGTGCCGATCGGGACCGTCGACTTCGTCACCACGACCTTGTAGCCGTTGAGGTTGTCGGCGATCGCCCGGGCCACCTCGATGACGTACGACAGGTCGGCCGAGCCGTCTTCCTTCGGCGGCGTGCCGACGGCGATGAAGATCACCAGCGCCCGCTGGATGGCGGTGGCGAGCTCGGTCGTGAAGTGGAGCCGTTCGGCCTTGACGTTCTTGGCCACCAGGGCGTCCAGGCCGGGCTCGTAGATCGGCATCTCGCCGCGCAGCAGCATGTCGATCTTGCCCTGGTCCTTGTCGACGCAGGTCACGTCCATGCCGAAGTCCGCCAGGCAGGCGCCAGTCACGAGTCCCACGTAGCCGGTGCCGACGACACAGAGGTGCATCGCTCCCTCCTCCTCGCGCGGCGCGCATGGTAGCACTGTCGGAGGGAGAGCCTTCAGCTCTCAGCCGTCAGCGGTCGGCTCCCCCGCCCAGGCCGGGCCGCCGCCAGCGCTCTCCCGCCCGCCGTTCGCCTCCCCGGCCGCTGGTCGGTGGGTTGGGGGAGATGACCGCTGACCGCTGACCGCCGACAGCTATAATCCCCCCGCCATGCTGTTCCCGGTCCGCGACTCGGTCCCCTCGCGCCGCTTCCCGGTGGTGAACACGCTGGTGATCGTGGCCTGCGGGGTGGTCTTCGTCTACCAGCTGCTGCTCGGCCCAGAGCTCGAGCGGCTGATCGCGGTGGCGGCGTTCGTCCCGGCCCGGCTGTTCGACTCGGTCCCGCCCGCGGCGCTGCCGGGGCCGGACTACGGCCTGCTCGGCAACCTGGCCACTGCGCTGGCGTCGACGTTCATGCACGGCGGCTGGCTCCACGTCATCGGCAACATGTGGTTCCTGTACGTCTTCGGCGACAACGTCGAGGACGCCCTCGGCCACCTCGGCTACCTGGTCTTCTACCTCTCGGCCGGCGTCGCCGCGACCCTCGCCCACGCCCTCACCAGCCCGGGCTCGACCGTGCCCCTGGTCGGCGCCTCGGGCGCCATCGCGGCCGTGCTCGGGGCGTACCTGGTCTGGTTCCCGCAGTCGCGGGTCCACAGCCTGGTCTTTCTCGGCCTGTTCATCACCATGGCCGAGCTGCCGGCGGTCGTGTTCCTCGCCTTCTGGTTCGTGCTCCAGTTCTTCCAGGGCACGCTGTCGCTGGCCTCCGCGGCGACCCAGGGCGGGGGCGTGGCCTGGTTCGCCCACGTCGGCGGCTTCGCCTTCGGCTTCGTGACTGCGCAGCTGCTCAAGCGCTCCGGCCGGGTGCGGCCGACGCCGCCCTCGTTCCCGGTGTGGTATCGCCAATGACCGCGCCTCCCCGGTGCCAGCACGGCCGCGCCCGCGGCCTGGACCGGGAGGCGAAAGGAGACCGACCATGGCCGTCCCGCTCCTCGACCTGACCCGTCAGTACGCCGGCCTGCGCGAGCAGGTCCGGTCCACCCTCGACCGCGTCTGCGACAGCCAGCGCTTCATCCTCGGCCCGGAGGTGGAGGCCTTCGAGCAGGAGGCCGCGGCCGCCCTCGGCGTCGAGCACGCGGTCGGCGTCACCTCCGGCACCGACGCCCTGCTCATGGCCCTGATGGCGCTGCAGGTGGGGCCCGGCGACGAGGTGATCCTGCCGACCTTCACCTTCTTCGCCACCGCCGGGGTGGTGGCCCGCCTCGGCGCGACGCCGGTGCTGGTCGACGTCGACCCGGTCTCTTACTGCGTCGACCCGCAGATGGTGCGCGACCGCCGGACCCGCCGCACCCGCGCCGTCATCCCGGTGCACCTGTTCGGCCAGTCGGCCGACCTCGGCGCGGTCCTGGAGGCGGCCGGCGACGTGCCGGTGGTCGAGGACTGCGCCCAGTCCTGGGGCGCGACCTGCGGCGACCGCATCGGCGGCGGCGTCGGCCTGATGGGCGCGTTCTCGTTCTTCCCGTCCAAGAACCTGGGCTGCTTCGGCGACGGCGGCCTCGTCACCACCCGCGACCCGGAGCTGGCGAAGAAGCTGAAGCAGCTGCGGATGCACGGCCAGACCGGGGTCTACCAGCACCTCTGGGTGGGGGGCAACTTCCGCCTCGACGCCCTCCAGGCGGCGGTCCTGAGGGTCAAGCTGCCGCACGTGCCGGGCTGGGTCGAGGGTCGGCGGGCGAACGCCGCCCGCTACCGGGACCTGTTCGGCGCGGCCGGCCTGCTCGACACCCTGAGCCTGCCGGAGGCGCTGCCGGGGCGGGGGCACACCTTCAACCAGTACGTCGTCCGCGCCCCCCGGCGCGACGAGCTCAAGGCCTTCCTCTCGGAGCGCGGCATCGGCTGCGCGGTCTACTACCCGCTGCCGCTCCACCTGCAGCCGTGCTTCTCCTACCTCGGTCTCGCGGCCGGCGACCTGCCGGTCGCCGAGCAGGCCTGTCACGAGGTCCTGGCCCTGCCGGTGTACCCGGAGCTGACCCCGGCCGAGCAGCGCGAGGTGGTCGACGCGATCGCCGAGTTCTACCGCCGCGGCTGAGAGGGGTTGTCGAGGGGGATCGCGTCTCGTGCTGGGTAGGCGCTGCGCGCGGGCGTGGAGCCGCCGGGTGGCAGCTCTCGGCCCTCCCTCCCACCTCCGGGGTGGGAGGGGGAGACTGAAAGCTGACAGCTGAGAGCTGACGGCTTCGATGCGCGTTCTCCTCGCCACCAGCCGCTTCCCGCTCCCGCCCTGGCGCGGCAACCAGGCGCGGACCCTGGAGTGGCTGCGGGCCCTGGCCGGGCACCGGCTCGGCCTGGTGGCGCCCGACCCGCCCCCCGCCACCGACGCCGCCGAGCTCGACCGCCTCGGCGTCGAGCTCTGGCCGTACCGTCTGGCCGCGCCGCGTCAGCTGGCCGGGGCGGCGGTCTCGTGGTGGCACGGTCTGCCGGCGCAGGAGGGGCTGTACGGCCTGGCTGCGGCGCGAGGGGCCCTGGCCCGGGCCCTGGCGGCCGGCCCCTGGGACCTGCTGGTGGTGCAGATGCAGCGCTGCGGCTGGGCGGCGGAGGTGGCGGGGGCGGCCGCCCCGGAGCTGCCGCTGCTGTTCGACGCGATCGACGCCACGGGCCTCCACTTCGAGCGCACCGCGGGCTTCTTCCCGGCCCCGCTGCGGCCGTTGGT